>QJWF01000066.1 GCA_003235435.1 Nitrosomonadales bacterium | reverse complement strand
GGCTGCCTTGCGAGGGGATCCAGATCGGCGGGTGCGGCTGCTGGTACGGGCGCGGCCAGGTATTCAAGTAGCGGTTGTATGCAAAATTATGAAGAACCCACCCCGCAAACTATCATGCACCGCGAAGCAGGATATACCCCGCCTCGCTCGTTCAGTCACTGGCTGATAGGACGTCCGCTTTCAACAGCAGATGCGCCGCATGAAACCATTGGCAAGGCTATCGGTCTGGCCGTATTCGCATCGGACGCGCTATCGTCCACGGCCTATGCCACACAGGAAATTCTCGTCATTCTGGCTGTAGCTGGGACAGCCGCCTTTGGCTATGTATTCCCAATCTCTATTGCGATTGTAGCTTTATTGGTCATCGTTGCGCTTTCGTATGAGCAGGTGATCCATTCTTACCCGGACGGTGGCGGTGCCTATATCGTTGCGCATGACAATCTAGGAAGATTCTATGCGCTGATCGCAGCCTCCTCTCTGCTGACAGACTATATTTTGACTGTTTCGGTTTCGATCTCATCAGGGGTTGCGCAAATTGTTTCGGCCTATCCAGCAATGGATCATTATCGCGTCCCTATTGCTGTAGCCGCTGTCTTCCTGATCATGTTGATCAATCTGCGTGGCGTGCGTGAATCCGGAGCAGCCATTGCGATACCAAGTTATTTCTTCATCATCATGCTGTACGCACTGGTCGGATTTGGCATGTTCCGATTTCTGACCGGTTCATTAGGGGCAGTGATAGACCCACCGGAGTTGGAAGTTCTGGGCCCGTTGGCCGCCATCACGCCTTTCTTGATCTTGCACGCTTTTTCAAGCGGTACAGCTGCGCTGACCGGGATCGAAGCCATCTCAAATGGTATTACAGCTTTCAAAGAACCGCGCAGCAAGAATGCCGGAATCACTTTGATTTGGATGGCTGCCATCCTGAGTTCTTTGTTCATCGGTATTTCTTTCCTGACCGGGAAAGTGCATGCCGTCCCATCCGAACAAGAAACAGTGATTTCGCAATTGGCGCGCACGATCTTCAATGGACAGGGTGTTTTATACCTGGCAATCATTTTTGCAACTACGGTTATTTTGATTTTGGCGGCGAATACTGCCTTTGCCGGGTTCCCGCGTTTGGGTGCGCTAATGGCTAAGGATGGATACCTACCGCGTCAATTGACCTATCGTGGCAGCCGACTGGTGTACTCGTATGGCATTGTTAGCCTGGCGTTGATTGCGTCTTTGTTGGTGATCATTTTTCAGGCCAGTGTAACGCGCTTGATTCCCCTGTATGCCATCGGTGTATTTCTCTCTTTCACACTGGCGCAGTTTGGCATGTCGCGCCGTTGGTGGAAGAGTGGCAAATTGAAGCCCGGCGAAGAACTGGTTGAATCTGGCTCTACCATCAGCTATGAAAAGAACTGGATGACAAAGATGTTTGCCAACGGCTTTGGTGCCCTGTGCACGGCCATTGTCATGGTGATTTTCGCAATCACCAAATTCAGGGATGGTGCTTGGGTGGTACTCATTCTGATTCCAGTGTTAGTGGTTGGTTTTCAAATGATTAACCGTCACTATCGCAACCTGGCTGGGCGTCTCTCACTGGAAGAATTCGGGGGGCCAGCTCCGCAGGCCACTCGTCATAGAGTGATTATTCCGGTCAGCGGTGTCCACCAGGGATCGCTGGAAGCGTTACGCTATGCGCGTCTGCTTTCAGATGATGTTACAGCAGTCCACATTTCGATGGATCCCGAAGAAACCGAAAAAGTTAAACAGAAATGGGAGTTCTGGGGTGAAGGCATCCGCCTTGTGATCGTAGCTTCACCTTATCGCCTTTTTGTTGAGCCATTGCTTGCTTATCTGGAAGAACTAATTGCCCAGAAGCAACCGAACGAAACCATAACGATTGTGGTGCCTGAGTTTGTACCATCAGAACGCTGGCATAATTTCTTGCACATGCAAACAGCCAAGCTGCTGCGCAGCGAGTTGTTATCCAAACCGGGAGTAGTGGTTACAAATGTGCCTTATCAGGTGTCTTAGAAATTGGTAGTTTATTCAGGAGAATCTCATGAATTATTTTGTGATTGGATGCGGGCGCGTCGGTTCTGAACTGGCCTTCCGCCTTTATAAAAACGGACATACGGTGGTGGTGGTTGACCAAAACCGTGATGCTCTCAACAACCTTCCCCCCGAGTTCCGAGGCAGGATAATCGAAGGCGATGTGTTAGGCGAAAAGATGCTCGAGCGTGCTGGCATCGCTGAAGCGGATGGTCTTGCAACAGTGACAAATTCAGACGCGCTCAATGCAGTAGTAGGCCACATAGCATACACGATTTATAAAGTGCCAATTGTTATTGCGCGCAATTATGACCCGACAATGCTCTCGGTGCTGAGGGCATTTAGTCTCAATGTCGTTAGTTCTACCAATTGGGGAGCCAAGCGTATCCAGGAAATGCTGCTTGATCCTGCATTCCGCACAGTATTCTCTGCTGGCAATGGAGAAGTGGAACTTTACGAGGTGTTGATTCCTCCTGCCTGGGATGAAACACCGATAGGGGATTTGCTTCGCAACAATTCGGACTGTCTGCCTGTTGCCCTTACACGAGCTGGGCATGCCCTTTTGCCGAATACCGAGACGATTTTACAGGCGCGGGATGTACTCAACGTCAGTGCGACATTTGAGGGTATCAAAACGTTGCGCACGCAACTGGAGAAAGGAACGGAGGCATAACATGTTTGTCATTATTGCAGGTGGTGGACGAACAGGTTCCCAATTGGCACAGGTGCTTTTGGCTGCAGATCATAAAGTGCTTGTGATTGAGCACAATCGTGAAAAGCTGACACGCTTACACCAGGAATTGCCTACCGAGGCAATTTACGAAGGCAATGCTGCTGACCCGGCGATTTTGGAACAGACTGGTATTCGGAATGCAAATGTAATTGCGGCCTGTACATCGGATGATCCATCTAACTTGGCGTTGTGTTTTATCGCGAGGAAAATGTTTGACGTACCACGCACGATTGCACGTGTAAACAATCCGCGGAACGCCTGGCTTTTTAACGGCGAGTTCCATGTCGATGCGGCGCTTAATCAGGCAAATGTGTTTGCGAACCTGATCCAGGAAGAAATGTCCATGGGTGATATGATGACGCTGCTTAAACTGCGTCGTGGAAAATACTCCCTGGTCGAAGAGAAAGTTCCCGAAGGCGCAAAAGCGATTGGTGTAGCCTTAAAAGACCTTGGTTTACCGGATGAATGTGTTATTGCAGCTATCATCCGAAGTGGCAAGGTCACACTCCCGCGCGGGGACACTACTTTTCAACGAGATGATGAGGTGCTGGCGATTACCGACCCTGACGGAGCCCGCCAGTTGGCTGAATTGTTAGCCCCCAACGGAAAATAAGATTCCCGTTAGAGAGTTTGATTAAAGTTTGACCGTTACTAGGCGTTACGGTATAATACCGTGCCTACCTGTCGCTACGTTCCCTGTTGAGGGAGCAGCAATTATCTTTTTATGTGAGGAAAGTTTATGCCGAAACGAACGTATCAACCCAAAATCCGCCGCCGCGTGCGCGTGCATGGTTTTCGCAAACGCATGTCAAGCGCCGATGGGCGCAGTGTGCTCAAACGCCGCCGCTTGCGCGGTCGCTATCGCTTGACTACGAAAGCCAACGAGCATGTTAAGAAGGTGCGGTGGTAGAATCCCCAGCCGGTTTGACCTGCGAGGCGGAGTCTTTACCCCCTGCGTAATGCTTTGAATCAACAAAAACAGTTGGCATATCGAGGTACGGGTGCAGCGCAAATTCCGCCTGACCCGGTCGACTGATTTCAAGCGGGTGCGGCGCACAGGTAAGTCTTATGCCCACCCGTTTGTTGTGTTGGTAG
>QJWF01000067.1 GCA_003235435.1 Nitrosomonadales bacterium | reverse complement strand
GCCTCCATCCAGAACCGCATAACGCATTGCCTCATGCAGCCGTTGCGGAACGGCATCCGCACGCGGTAACAGCTCGTTCAATACTTTTTCGAGACGCGCCTGATTAGTGGCGACCCAGCTTTGGAAATCAGCCCTCATTAAAGTCTTCTTTGAAGATCAAGGCATGAAGCCATCCTATTCTTTTCCGGCATCATTTCCTGTTGAAAAATCCTTCAGCATACCTTCCTCAAGCACACGCACTTGCTGCTGTGCATCCTCGAGGCGTGCGCGGCAAAACGACAACAACTCCGCACCGCGCTTATAAGCGGCCAGCGAATCTTCCAGTGACAACTTGCCCGCTTCCATATCGGCGACAATTCGATCCAGCTCTGCCATCGCAGATTCGAAGTCTGCCGTCTTTTGGGACTTTCCAGCCATAGCAGCCTCTATTGAAGTAAAGATGCGCATTTTACCCAACCCACTCCGCCTGAGCCAATTATTATTGCCCTCGATATGAATTTCGGGGACAATCCCCACTCTGCTTAAATCGTATTCACCTTTCTTTATGAGGATGTGGGTATGTCCGAAATTGCAAAACTTGATCATCTCATCACCGTTCCGCAGCAACCGCCGTTAAGCTGGTACTTTGATCCGAGAATGCTGGAGACTGAGCAACGTTTGCTGTTCGAGAGCGGGCCGAACTACGTCGGCCATGAACTGATGGTACCCAATCTGGGGGACTACCATGTGCTGAACGGGGAAGCGCAAATGCTGGTGCGCAACCAAAATGGCGTGGAACTGCTCAGCAATATCTGCCGTCATCGCCAGGCCACCATGCTGCAAGGCCGTGGCAATGCCCAGCACATCGTCTGCCCGATACACCGTTGGACCTATCAGACTGATGGCAAATTGCTCGGCGCGCCGCACTTCCCGCAAAACCCGTGTCTTCACCTGAACAAATCTCCGCTGCAAAACTGGAACGGACTGCTGTTCTCTGGATCGCGCGATGTGGCAAAAGACCTAGCCAGTGTCGGCGTGATGAAGGAGTTCGATTTTTCCGGTTACATGCTGGACCGCATACAGGTTGACGAATACGCTTTCAACTGGAAGACCTTCATCGAGGTTTATCTGGAGGACTATCATGTAGTGCCGTTCCATCCGGGACTGGGTAATTTCGTGGATTGCGATGACCTCAAATGGGAATTCGGCGAACAATACAGCGTCCAGACCGTCGGCATCCGCAACAGGCTGCGGAAAGTCGGCAGCGATGTGTACGGCAAGTGGCATGAGCAGGTGCTGAGCTACTACGGCGACAAATTGCCGGAGTACGGTGCGATCTGGCTCACCTATTACCCAAACATCATGGTCGAGTGGTATCCCGGCACGCTGGTCGTCAGCACCCTCGTGCCGCGCGGACCGGAAGCCTGCACCAACATCGTCGAGTTCTATTATCTCGAGGACATCGTGCTGTTCGAGCGCGGTTTCGTCGAAGCGGAGCAAAAGGCTTACAACGAAACTGCGGTCGAGGACGACATCATATGCTTGCGCATGAATCGTGGACGCAAGTCGCTGTACCAGCGCGGCATTGAGCAGCAAGGCCCCTACCAGTCGCCAACCGAAGACGGCATGCTGCATTTTCACGAATACCTGCTCCGCAACCTTGCGTCACATACCTGAACTCCATTCCCACGGTATTGTTTTCGCTCCCGGCGATGCCCTCCTCAAGCCCGTGGCAGTGCAGGGACAGCGGTCGCTGCTGGAATGACGCCAAAAATAACCGGTTCGCTTTGGATGCTGGTTGCCGGACTGCTGTTCGGTCTCATGGGCGTGTTCGTCAAACTCGGCGCAGCATATTTTTCCCATATCGAACTGGTGTTCTACCGCTCGTTCTTCGGCCTGCTATTGGTCTACGCCATCATGCGCCGGCAGCGCATCAGCCTCGTCACGCAACACTGGCGAGTCCACCTCTGGCGTGACATTTCCGGAACGGTCGCACTGGCACTGTTTTTCTACTGCATCACCGTGCTGCCGCTCGCGACCGCCGTCACGCTCAACTACACCGCGCCGCTGTTTCTAACTGTCCTCACCATGCTGGTGTTCAAGGACAAATTCCATCCACCGCTGACAATCGCCATTACATTGGGGTTTTGCGGCGTGGTGCTGTTGCTGCAACCGACCCTGCAGCGCGATCAATTGCTTTCCGGCCTGCTCGGCCTGATCTCCGGATTTCTCGCCGGCGTCGCCCTGCTCAACGTCAAGCAGCTCGCCATGATCGGCGAACCGGACACTCGCACCGTGTTCTATTTCACCCTTACCGCCACCCTCGCCAGCGGCGTATGGATGCTGTACGACATCGTGCATGCGATCACAGCGCAGAACTTTGCCACCCTGCTCGGCTTGGGCAGCACCGGCACGCTCGCCCAACTTACGATGACGCGCGGCTATCGCACCAGCAAGACACTGGTCGCGGGCAGCCTGTCCTACAGCACCATCGTGTTTGCCAGCCTGTTCGGTATGCTGCTGTGGAACGAAAAACTGCCGCTGAGCAGCTGGCTGGGGATGGCACTCATCATTACTGGCGGTGTGCTAAGCTTACGTTTGAGCCCGAAGCACTGAGAGGAGCGAGATAAATGATCACCATCGAGCAGACCGACAACCTTGTGAATGTGGCCGTTCTCGGCGAGTTCACCCTGGCCGACTTCAAGACTTTCGAAGAGCAATCGCTCTACAAACTGAAATCTCCGGGAACGGTCAACCTGCTGTTCGACCTGCGCGCTATGGTCAGCTACACGCTGGACGTGGCATGGGAAGAGCTCAAGTTCTTCAGCCGCGAACACAACCACGATTTCACCAAGATCGCCGTGGTCACGGATGACCAATGGCTGACCTGGCAGGCATGGCTATCGCGCATATTCGTCGACGCAGATATCCGCGTATTCAGCAATTACGAGGAAGCGCAAGACTGGGTGCAGGGCTAAAAGCAATCCGGGAAAACATTGGCGAATGTGAATATTTCCATGGCTGTTATTGAATCGCAACGGAAACGTCCAGTCTCTCAAAGCAGTCAAAATATCTGTGCACAGACCAAAAAAACAGGCCGGGTATTTCCCGGCCTGCCAGAAAGAATCACGCGCGTTAAAAACCGTACTGAAGACTGATTGAAAGCAAATCCGCGCTGTCGTGTTTATGTACAACCTTTTCGAAGCGCTCCCACTCGGCCCGAACACCCAAATTATCGGCGAAATCATATTTGGCACCGATACCGTAAGTCAGACTGTAACCCTCTGAAAAAGCTTCCAGGTTATAGGAAATACCGCCTTCATAGCCAAGCGCATGGTCAGCCCATTTGCATATACCGGCTTTCCCAAGCAATGAGAAGTTGTTGCCCAGCGGGTAGGAACCTACTCCGGACAGGCTCCAGCAATCCGGTTTTGCTTCTGCTATTTCGTTGGTCGGGAAAGGTCCCGGTCCAGGACCGGACAAGATGTTTGCGTCAAACCAGAATCTACCCAATTTGGTATAGGCAACCTCGACTGCCCAGTTCTCATTAAGCATTCTCCCGGCAAAGAGCTTCCAACCCGTGCCGACCGTTTCAAGATTGTTCAATGTGTAAACCTCGGAGGCTAGCCTGGTGGGCTCAAGGCCAAGTTCGTTGCCATTGTAGTTTGACCTGCCTCCACCAACCCCCGCATACCAGTCGGCGGCCGAGGCCATGGGTGCCGAAAGCGCCAGCACGCTCAAAATTGCCAATATATTCTTGCTTTTCATTTTAATTCTCCTCTTGTATGGTCATAACCGAAATTTGCAATTCCTGAAATATTTCCGCATTCAACAACTTGCTTTTCAACTCAGATATTTACTGAAAGATGTTTGAATATGTCCTGGCAAATTAGACCTCCTGGCACATGGCAAAATAAAATGG
>QJWF01000150.1 GCA_003235435.1 Nitrosomonadales bacterium | reverse complement strand
ACCAGGTATTTTTTGATGCTTCTGGCGCGTTCCTCGGAAAGCAACTGGATGCGCTCAGGATGACCGTCGCTGCTCAGGCGGTCGGCGTGAGCTACCAGCACGACATCTTCCAGGATCTTAGCCGTCTTGATAGTGTCGATCAGCCTGTTGATTCTCCACAATTCTGAAGGATTTATCTCAGCTTTACCCAATCCAAACAATACATCGCTCGACAGTCTAATTTTTTCAGTGGCGGATAAGTTGGCAACGCAGTCATTGATCAATTTCTTTGCTTCATTGAGCAGGTCTTGCGCGCTGCGCGAGTAGGATTTGGCATAACTCCAGCCAGATTCGAACTTTTCGTGGCCTGCCCATACCAGGTGAACCTCGGCTTCCGCGATGGACCGTTGCCCGCAGAAGAATTTATCGTGCTGTTTGTATGTAGCGATCTTGTTCCACAGATCGAGACGCACAATCTCGCTGCCTGGTAATTGCCGCGGTGTATCCATGGGGATTTCGGTTTGCTTGTTTTCCAGCGCATCAAGCAATATTTCTGCCTGTTCGATTGCCGCTGGAAGGATTTCTGACCCTTCCTTTTCGTAATATTCGCTGAGTGCCAGGTCCAGCCAGACGCGTGCCTTGGCAAGTTGATAGTTGTTCGGGCCGAGTTCACCGACGGCCAGCTTGTCCGCGCGCCGTTGCAGTGTCTCGATTTGTTGCAGTTGCCCGGGCAGCATTTTTCCTGATGTTTCTGCTGCATGCACTGCTGGGGCAATGGTGGCAAACAGGAAAGTTAGCAACAGCGAAATCGTCCCATTACTCATGGCTGAGGTACCGGATAATGTTCATGTAGTCATACGAAACCATGAATTGTTTATTCTACAAAGCCCTTGTTTGCTTCGACTGCATTCCCACCGCGCAAAGTGATCTCTACGCGACGGTTCGGTTGCAGGCAGGTTATCTGTTTGGTTCTGCTGAGCTTGGCCGAACATTCCACCAGTGGTTGCGTTGAACCCGCACCACTGGCGTGTATCAATTCCGCCGGGATTCCTTTGTCGATCAGATAATGCTTGATGCTTTCGGCGCGCTGCTCGGAAAGCAACTGGTTGCGTTCAGGATGACCATCGCCGCGCAGGCGGTCGGTATGCCCGACCAGAAAGATGTGTTCGAGAAAGTTTATTTTCCTGATACTTTCAGCCAATTCGTCGAGTTTCGACAGCGCTGACGCATTCAGAGTCGATTTGCCGAAGGCGAACATCGTGTCACTGGACAGGGTAATCTTTTCGATCAATGGCGAAGGAGCGGCCGGCTGATTGCAGTTATCGATCGACACTTGGGCAGCGTAGATGCGGTCTTCAACAGCGCGCACATATGATTCCGCATGACTCAAGCCGGATTCGTAAAATTCATGGCCGGCCCACACCAGATAGACTTCGGCTTCGGCGATGGATTGCTGACCACAGGCAAATTTCGAATCTTTTTTCAGGAAGGCGATCTTTTCCCACAGTTCGGAATGCACCGTCTCGCTACCTGGTATTTTTTCCGGTGTATCCATGGGGATGCCGGTTTGCTTGTTTTTCAGCGAATCAAGCAAAGATTGCGCCTGACCGATCGCGGCAGTCAGTGTTCCGCTGCTGTCTTTTTCGTAATATTCGCTCCTTGCCAGATTTAGCCAGGCACGTGCCTTGGAGAGAAGGTAGTTATTTGCGTCCTGTTCTCCAAAAGCAAATTTTTCGGCGCGGCGTTGCAGCGTTTCGATCTGTTGCAGATGTTCCGGCAGCACATTTTCCGCAGCCTGCGCGAGCTGAAAGATTGCTTGAAACATTGCAAGCAACAGCGAAAGAGCGGGCTTATTCATGAAGCATGCCTCGTTCGATGTTCATTGTACACAGACCTGGAATGTAAGCTGGAAGGTCGGGTTTGGCGGAACGGGATTGCCGATGAACGTGCCTTTGGGATTGATACGGATATGGGTGATGCCTGGATTGCATCCGGCCACCAGAGGTGCTGCCCATGTTGCGCCCCCGTCGTTCGAGAAGGAAATGTCAGCAGGGTAGTTATAGGTCAAAGTGCTTGAACCTTGGGTGAATGCTACAGGTCCTGTTACCAGGCTGCTTGCATACAACGAGGTATCCGCCGGTATCGGATCTGTTATGAATGTCGAGTTGTTGTCTGCTGGTCCGCCAGAGTTGGTGGCGATGATGGTGTATTGAGCGATCGCGCCGGGGATGAATTTCGGATTGACCAGCAGATTCACCGGATCGGAATAGGCAGTAACAGTTTTCAGCAGCGTTATATTCGGTGCAGCCGTCACGGTCAGGTTGGCCGATGCGACAATGCCGGTGAGCGTGCCCGGACCTGTAGCGATGGGGGCATTGGTAGTATTGGTGATTATGCCCGGCGTGGCCGAGGTGACATTGACCGAAGCCTGGCAAGATGCTCCGGCTGAAATCGAGGCTGCCGAGAGTCGTATGTTGTTGTCTCCTGCAGCCGATGCTGCGCCAGTAATCTTGCTGACAGTTCCGCAGGCTGCAGGGGTAAAGGTGAAAATGGTGTTTTGCAGTGTCAGTCCGGAGGGGAAGGTGTCATCGACCCGTATCCCGGTCAAGGCCGCCGGGTTGCTGGCAGGATTGGTCAATGTCAGTAACAGGGTGGTGGTACCGCCGCTGCTAAGGCTGGCTGCGCCAAACGATTTGGTTAGCGTGGGCGGAAGATAAGCCGTGGTGCTCGACGATACTGCTGCTGCCGGCCCGGCATTCGCATTGGCCGAGGTAACCGAATTGATCGCCAAGGTGTTGGTGTGCAGCCCGACCGCTGTTGCCGTCAAATCTACCATTACGGTACACGAACCCGAAGCAGGAATGGTGCCGCCGGAGACGCTCAGCGTGTTTGCTCCCGGTGCTGCGGTTGCGGTGCCGCCGCAGGTATTGACAAGGTTGGGTGTCGAAGCATTGAACAGGTTGGCCGGGTAAGTGTCGGTAAAAGTTATGCCGGTGATGGCTGCCGTATTCGGATTGGTCAGTGTGATGGTGATCCGGTTCGTTCCGTCAACCTGAAACCCGGAATTCGCAAATACCTTGGTGATGGCAGGCGCGGGCAAATTAACAACCAATAACGCGGTGTTGCTGGCAGGCCCGACGATGGTATTCACCGAAGATATGGCTCCTGTAGTGGTATTGCTGTAACTGCCGGCTGCCGAGACCCTGACGGTGATATCAATGGTGCAGGTCACGGATGCGGCGGTGATAGCGCCTCCGGTCAGTTTTATTCCGGTCGATGTGCCGCTTACCAGTGCCGCTCCGGCCGCATCGGTCAGCGTTCCGCCGCAGCTGTTGGCTACCGTGTTCATCCATACCATCTGGGAGGGGCTGCCCGGGAAACTGTCGCTGAACGATACTCCGGTGATGTCCACTACTGAGTTGTTTTTTACGATGATGCGCATCACGCTGGCCGCCGTTCCGGCGGCGAGCGTGACCGGGCTTGTCAGGAACGACTTGGTGATGGTCGGGCTGGTGGTGATGGTAAGTGTGTCGCTGCCGGTGATGCCGATTCCCTGGTTAGAACCTACTTTCCCCGTAGTGTTGGTGTAAAACGCCGGCGTAGTGTTAGCGGCCAAAACGTCCGCGCCAATGCTGCAACTTGCACCCGGTGCCAAAGTTCCGCCGGAAAGAGAAATCCCGGTCAGCGTTGCCGTCACAGTGCCACCGCAGCTATTGGACACATTGGGGACGGGCGATGTAATGGCAGCTGCAAGAGTGCCACCGCCAGGAAGTTGGGCGGTTGTCGGATACGTGTCGTTGATTGCCAATCCTGTCAGTGCCGTGGTCAGGCTGGTGTTGCTAAAGGAGATGACCAGCCGGGATATATTGCTTGGGCCCGTTATTCTGGGAGAAAGAGTCTTGTTGATGGAAGGGGCGATCCATCTAGCGATATTG
>QJWF01000247.1 GCA_003235435.1 Nitrosomonadales bacterium | reverse complement strand
CCTCTGTTCGGATGATGCCATCACCCACAGCAGCACTTTGCTCCTGCGGCGACAACATCGCCCTGGTGTTGCCCAGTTTCATGTAGACCGGTACCGTGAACAGCGGCAGCAATACGGCCATCACGACAGCAAGCACTTTGGAAGGATTTCGCGGGGACTTTGTGGCGGGCTGTCCGGAAGTTTTCACCTCGTCAAGCAATCGGGCCTGCAATTCGCTTTTGCCCTGTTCGTAAGCTTCCTGGGTCAGCAAGCCGTTGCGCAGATCGACTTCAAGTTCCTGGGACTGGTCACGCAAAATTCCAAGGTTGGCGGCATCACGCAGCACATCGTTGCTGTGTGCGGACCTTCGCCACAGCGGTACGACTAAAAATACAATTGCAACAAGCAGCAATGCCGCACTGAGTATCCAGAATAATGTCATTTTTAGAATTCTTTCTAGGTGTTTAGCAGATCAGCGGCGCGTTTTGCATCTTCGTCTGAAAGATGCGGTTCGGAAATCTTGGTTTTGCGATTGCGCAATTGAAATACCAAACCGATCAATCCAATGAGCAACAGTGCGAACGGGCCATACCATAGCAATAAAGTGTAGCTTTTCACCGGGGGATCAAACAGCACGTAATCGCCGTAGCGGGCGACCAGATAATCGATGATCTCCTGGTCGCTCATGCCTTTCTGCATCTGTTCGCGCACTTCCTGGCGCAAATCATTGGCAAGCTCTGAACGGGAACTTGCAAGCGACTCGTTTTGGCACACCAGACAGCGAAGATCCTGTGCCAGTTTTACCATGCGCTTTTCCAGAACCGGATCTTCGGCCAGATCCTTTGCCACGCCGGCGTATGAAACAACCGGCAACAGACAAAACAACAGTATCAAGACTTTATTCATTTCGCTTTTAACTCCGCAACCAATGGAAGTATTTTTTCATGCAGACTTTGCTGCGTCACCGGCCCGATCTGCTTGTAACGGATCACGCCCTCCTTGTCGATCACATAGGTCTCCGGCACGCCATACACGCCATAATCTATACCTATGCGCCCATCCGTGTCGGAAGCACTCAACACGTAAGGGTTGCCGCCTTCCTGCAGCCAGGCTAAGCCAGCTTCGCGCTTGTCCTTGTAGTCAAGGCCGTATATCGGCACGATGTTCTGGCGAGACAACGCCATCAACACAGGGTGCTCCACCCTGCATGAAACACACCACGAAGCCCAGACGTTCAGCAGCCAAACCTGACCCTTCATTTCCTCCGCCGTGAATCGCTTGCTCGGATCATGCAGTTGAGCTAGGTTGAACGCCGGTGCGGGTTTCCCGATCAATGGCGAAGGAACTTCACGCGGATTCAGATGCAGGCCGACATACAGGAAGCCCGCCAGGACCACAAATATCACAAACGGCCAGATGAACCGCATCATGATGCCTTGCCCTCCGAGGTCAATCCACCGACCGCAGGCGCGCTTTTTACATCTGCTGTTTGTGACTTCTTGCTTTTGATGCGGTAGCGGCGATCACTGATAGCCAATACCCCGCCCAAGGCCATCAGCACACATCCGGCCCATATCCAGTCAACGAACGGTTTGTAATAAACACGCACAGCCCAGGCAGTGCGGGTACCGGGTATCTGCTCGCCCAGTGAAACATACAGGTCACGGAACAGGCCGGTATCGATGGCAGCTTCAGTCATCGGCATTCCGGAAGCATTGTAAATGCGTTTCTGGGGGAACAGTTCGGTTACCAGCTTGCCATTCCTGCTGACTGTTACGCGCGCTTCGGCCGCCACATAGTTGGGCCCCTGTATCTCACGAACCCCATCAAAACGGAATATGTAGCCGCTTGCATCCACCGTATCGCCGATGTCCATACGCACGTCCCGCTCGGTTTCATAACCCTTCACCACCGTCACGCCGATAATGAAAATCGCTATGCCAAGGTGCGCCAACTGCATGCCGTAATAGCTTGAACTTTGACCGCGCACGCGCTGCATGAATGAACCATGCCCCGACCATCGCTGAGCCAGGCTGACCACCAGCGACGCAATGACCCAGAATGCCAGCAACAAACCAAACGCCTTGAGTAGCGACCAGTTACCGAACATCACCGGCACCATAACAGCGAGGATGACGGAAGCTAACATTCCCCAACGCAATTTCCTGGAAAGATCCTGAACGCTGGACTGTTTCCAGCGCGCCAATGCCCCCAATCCCATCATGAAGACCGCCAGAGCCATCAACGGAACGAATACCGCTTCGAAATACGGCGGGCCCACCGACAGTTTTCCCATGCCCAATGCATCCATGAACAGCGGATATAGCGTGCCGATGAACACCGATGCGGAAGCAACCGACAACAGCACATTGTTCGAGAGCAGCATCGATTCACGCGACACGAGCTCGAACTTGCCGCCCAGACCCACCTTGGGGGCGCGCCAGGCGAACAGCAACAGCGAAGCGCCGATCACGACTGTCAAAAAGGCCAGAATGAAAATACCGCGCTTGGGGTCGGTCGCAAACGAATGCACCGACGTCAGCACGCCTGAACGCACCATGAAGGTCCCCAACAGACTGAGTGAGAATGCTCCGATCGCGAGCAATATCGTCCAGCTCTTGAATGCGCCGCGCTTTTCGGTGACAGCAAGCGAATGGATCAAGGCCGTGCCCACCAGCCAGGGCATGAAGGAAGCGTTTTCCACCGGATCCCAAAACCACCAGCCTCCCCAGCCGAGTTCATAATAGGCCCACCAGCTGCCCAGCATGATCCCGGTCGTCAGGAATACCCAGGCTACCGTGGTCCACGGGCGCGACCAGCGCGCCCATGTAGCGTCCAACTTGCCGCCCAACAGAGCTGAAATTGCAAAAGCAAATGCGACTGAGAAACCCACATAGCCCATATACAGCATCGGTGGATGCATCACCAGACCCGGATCCTGCAGCAAAGGGTTCAACTCTGTGCCGTCGAGCGCCGCAGGAATGAGCCGATCGAACGGATTTGAGGTAAGCAGCATGAAAAGCAGGAAGCCAACCGCGATCAACCCCATCACCCCCAGCACCCGCGCGACCATTTCATCGGGAAGATGTTTGCTGAAGGTTGCAACCGAGGCGGTCCAGATCGACAGGATGGTTACCCAAAGCAGCAATGAACCCTCGTGACCGCCCCAGATCGCGGCAAAACGATAGTGCAGAGGCAACCCCGAGTTGGAGTGTTGGGAAACATACAGCACCGAAAAATCATTATTAAGAAAGGCATTCGCCAGTATCGCAAATGCCAGCACCACGAAAACCAGCAGCCCGTATGACAACGGGCGGGCGGTACCGATCAGCACCGGATTATTGCGCACTGCCCCGACGATCGGCAGCACACCCAGGGTGATCGCCAGGAACAGCGAGATAATCAACGAAAAATGACCAAGTTCTGGAATCATGTCAGGCCTCTCAAATCGAACATTTATTTGACTACAGGAACTGCCGTTTCAGAAATCTTGGCAGCCGCCTTTGCTTCTTCGGCTTGCTTCACTGCATCAGCCGCTTCAGGCGGCATGTAATTCTCATCGTGCTTGGCAAGAACCTCGTCGGCACGCATCAGTCCGCCGGCCTCCATCCGGCCCTGAGCGACCACGCCTTTGCCTTCCTTGAACAGGTCGGGAAGGATACCCGTATATACGACAGGAATGCTTCTGTGCGTATCGGTGATCACAAAATTCACCGTGAGTCCATCCGTTTGACGTTTTATGCTGCCTTCTTCCACCAGACCGCCGATACGGAAGCTGCGACCGTGCGGAGCTTCATTGTTGAACACCTGGGTCGGTGTGAAATACAGGTTTACATTGCCCCTCAACGCATATAGCACCAGGCCGACCGCCAGGGACACGGCAAATACACCCACAGCGATGAACACAAATCTTTTCTGGCGTGGCTTCATGCTATCTCCTCATCCCTAGCTTCATCTCCCGCGT
>QJWF01000181.1 GCA_003235435.1 Nitrosomonadales bacterium | reverse complement strand
ACGCGGCGTGGAAAAAGTCGCAGGCGCGCGTCCCCGGTTGCGTACTGTACCCAAAATCTCAACGGTCTGCGAAACTACCGAACAGGGTATCCCGGAAAAAGGCGCACCCTACGCAGAATTGCGGGATCTCGAGGAATGTATCGGCTTGGCGCTGGGTAGTCCAACACGTTTCGGCAACATGGCATCTGCAATGAAATATTTCTGGGACAGTACTGGCGGATTATGGATGAAAAATGCACTGGTCGGCAAACCCGCCGCCCTGTTTACCTCCACCGGCACCATGCACGGAGGACAGGAAAGCACATTGCTGTCAATGATGTTGCCGTTGTTGCATCACGGTATGATCATTGTTGGAGTACCCTACTCAGAAACGGAGCTTGGCACCACTCAAAGCGGAGGAACCCCCTATGGCGCAAGCCATGTAGCCGGGCTTGCTAACGATCAACCTATCACCATGGCAGAAAAGCAATTGTGCATTGCCCTCGGCAGGCGCCTGGCGCTTACTGCCCTGAAACTCTCGTCATGAGATGCCCATGAATAACGCACGTGAAGCAAGAATGATGTTGCGCGCCCATCGATACGGTGTGCTCAGCACAATTTCAAAAAAATTCGACGGGTATCCATTCGGCTCGATCACACCCTATCTGGTTGATCACGACGGCAGCCTGCTCATCCTGATTAGCACGCTGGCCGAACATACAAAGAATATCCTGCAAGACCCCCGCGTCAGCATTATCACTCACGATCAACGTGATCCCCATATCCAGACCCAGGGACGTGTCACGGCGCTGGGAGACGCCAAACTGGAACCTGAGCGCGAGCAGACTGGATTACGTTATCTGCGCTACTTTCCCGAAGCAGCGGGTTACTTCGCGATGCATGACTTCTCGTTCTATAGAATCAGCCCTGTGGCAATCCGCTACATAGGCGGATTTGGACGGATCCATTGGGTAGACATGGAAAATTACACGGTACAACACTACCCGCTTATCGAAGAGGAATCAGGCGTAGTCGAGCACATGAACTCGGACCATCAAGACACTATGCGCAACTACTGCAACCACTACCGCCAATACACGGCGCTGGATGTTGCTATGCTGGGAATAGATATCGACGGTTTCGATGTGCGAGCCGATGACCGGGTGTTCAGGTTCGATTTCGCCCAGCCGGTAACTGATGCCCAACAGGCAAGGAGAGCCCTGGTTGAGATGGCGCGCGCCGCCAAACAATAGCAAGGAATTGCACCCCCGGTTCTCATATAACCAGGATCAGTCAAGGCAGGAATTGCTTTGTTTGCGTTGCTATGACATAGAAACTGCCAGAACCAAAATAGTACTAAGCACACTCCGCACCCTGTGTCGACGGGCATGCGGAGTGCAGCTTTATTAGATTAAGAACGTCTAGAAACGGAAGCCAAGTTTGGCAGTGTAGGATTGTGCAGATCCTGTCTTGTCGTACTCCAGGGCGATATTGGTAAACCCGAAATTCAGATTCCCGCCGACAAAGAATTTGGATTGGGTGAACGACTCCTTGGACAAGTTTGCCACGTTAGGGGTGCTGTCTACCCAGACATTGCCCACTCCCGCATATGGCGTGAACACCGCAAAACCCTTGGAGATGGAAACGTCCAGACCCTTCGTGCCGAAGGAGAGTTGGTCAACCCCGGTCAACTTGCTGAACGATCCTCGAACCGCTACCGCAGGGGTAGCAGTGCCTCCCTCGAGTATCGCATAGCGCAATTCACCGCCATACAGTTTGATATTGGTAGTCGGCACGCTGGAATAAAACAGTCCTACATCAATATTAAGCGGCAAACCTTTGTGGAAGTGCAACTTTGGCACAGGTAGTGTATTCCGTGAGCTTCCCGTAGCTTGCGCCCAGAGCGATGAGTTTTTCATTTCTGTGGCGGTAACTTCCAATCCCAAATCAAACCCTGTCACACCCAGAGGTTCTGCAGGAATAACGGCCTTATAACTCAAGGCAGATCCAAGATCTTCCGAGAACAACCTGAATTCAGCCTGCGTAAACCCCGCAGTACCCAAGTTGATATTGGCTGCCCAGACAGGATGTGAAAAACATCCAAGCACACATAACAACGACAAGCTTTTCTTCATGACAGATAGCCTTTCCTTGGTTTTCAGATAAGTTACAACACTACTTTTGACGAACCTAAATCAGCTTAGCCTACAGCAGTTGCAGTGTCCACCGACCAACCGACGAACGGCACATTCTGGCACGCCCGGCGGGAAAACAATGGCATCCGACTCACACCTGCGGATGTGCCCGCTCCTGCTTGCCGTGAAGCTTGTTCAACGCGTTCAGGTAAGCCTTGGCGGATGCCACCACAATATCGGTATCCGCACCCTGACCATTCACAATACGACCATCTTTTGAAAGACGCACAGTGACTTCTCCCTGTGCATCAGTCCCGCTGGTGATATTATTAACCGAATACAATTGCAATTTTGTGCCACTCCTGACGATCTTTTCGATCGCCTTGAAGGTCGCATCCACGGGACCCCCACCTTGCGCATCGGCCTGATGCTCAACGCCGTCCATGCTCATCACTACACGCGCCACCGGCAACACACCTGTTTCTGAATGTGCCCCCATTGCCACCAGATGATAATACTCGCTTACCTGAGCCATGGCTTCATCGCTGACCAGTGCCTGTAAATCCTCATCGAAAATCTCGTGTTTTCGGTCGGCCAATTCCTTGAAACGATCAAACGCCGCATTGAAAAGCTCTTCAGAGGCAAACTCGATGTTCAATGCTGCAAAGCGCTGCCGCAATGCATTTCGACCGGAAAGCTTGCCCAAGGACAACTTGTTGGCATTCCAGCCCACATCCTCTGCACGCATGATCTCGTAAGTTTCCCGGTGCTTGATCACACCATCCTGATGAATTCCGGATTCGTGCGCAAACGCATTCGCCCCGACGATCGCCTTGTTCGGCTGGACAGGGTAGCCGGTGATACTCGAAACCAGTTTAGAGGTGGGGACGATTTGCCTGGTGTCGATGCGCGTTTCCAGGTTGAATACATCTCTGCGGGTTCTCACCGACATGACAATCTCCTCCAGGGATGCGTTCCCGGCACGTTCCCCCAGCCCGTTGATGGTGCATTCAACCTGGCGCACACCATTCATCACCGCAGCCAATGAGTTCGCCACGGCCAAACCCAGATCGTTGTGGCAATGGGTGGACCAAATCACCTTGTCCGAATTGGGCACGCGTTCGATCAATTGCTTGATACGTTCGCCCCACAATGCGGGAATGGAATACCCAACCGTGTCGGGTACATTCAGCGTTTTGGCTCCGGCCTTAATTACCGCATCGAATACACGCACCAGAAAATCCATATCGGAGCGCACCGCATCCTCGGCGGAAAATTCCACATCGTCCGTGTATTGCTGAGCCCACTTTACCGCGCTGACTGCACGCTCAATAACCTGGTCGGGAGTCATGCGCAACTTGTGCTGCATGTGGATGGGGCTGGTGGCGATAAAGGTATGGATACGGCCGGAACTCGCCGGCCTGATAGCTTCACCTGCGCGGCGAACATCATTTTCCATCGCACGCGCCAGCGAACATACCGTTGAACCCTTGACGGATTCAGCCACTGAACGCACTGCCTCGAAATCGCCCGGACTGGCAGCGGCAAAACCGGCTTCAATGATATCCACACCCAATTTTTCCAATTGACGTGCGATACGTATCTTCTTATCCACGGTCATGGCTGCTCCAGGACTTTGCTCACCATCCCGCAAGGTCGTGTCAAAGATAATCAATTTTTCTGTCATGCTGATCTCCAAAGCAAATAGGTTTAACCTGCGGAACCGATACGGTAGCCGCGCTTATTTCAAACTGTTAGGGGGTGTATTTAGCGCGCGCCGCGCAGCAGCAGCGCAGCCAGCAGGCTGAACGTGGAGTGGAGTATTGCGATG
>QJWF01000174.1 GCA_003235435.1 Nitrosomonadales bacterium | reverse complement strand
GACGACGAGTCCGCCGCCGACAAAACGGGGGATCCGGCCTAGGACGGCAATCGAAAGGAAGTGAACCAGCCCTGCCCCCAGGATGATATAGGCGCCGGTCTGAAAGGAATCGGGAATCCGGATCGTGTTGAAGACGGCGAACAAGCCGATGCACATCGGGATGCAGATATGCCCGTCGCCGATCTGTGAACTCAGCACGATATCCTGCCTGCCGATGTAGGCGTAATACAGCGCAAGGAACGCATTGGGCAACACCATGAGCATGCCGCTGAACCAGCCGATCTTAGCGAAACTGAACAGCGGGTTCTTCGTTGTGGCTACCCACTCCACCAGATGGTCGACGGCAAAATAGATGCCATAGGCGCTTGCGGCGATCAGTGCCAGATCGATAACGAGCGACCAGTGAAACACCTTGTCGTTCCTGACGTTGTCCTTGAGCACTTCGAATACGTGCAATATCTGCCAGAAGACAAACAGGCCGACCAGAATCGCGCCTTCGTAGCGGTTCAACTCCCCGTCCTGTGCCAAAGCCCAGAGCGTTCCGGTGAACAGGAACAATGCGATCAGGGTAAAGAGGATATTAAGCCTGTTGACGAACAGATATTCCGCGTGTTTTTTCAGTATCTGCTTCGATCTTGTCTTGGGAAGGACCGCTGCCGTACCGAAGATCGCGGACAGTCCGAGGATCAGGGTCAGGTTGGTGACATTGTTGACGAGGCTGTTTTCTATCACCGCTCCGCCATTGCCGGCAGACTTGCTCATGACATAGGCGAACACAAGGTTCGCGAAACCCGAACAGTAGGGCATGATGAGCGTGCCGAGCACGGTCCCCTCAAAGCCCTTGCTCTCCATCACATGCAGTCGCCAGACCATTACGGCATTGGCTGCTATGAACAGAGCGAGCTGCAATAAAGGCTGGGCTGCCAAGGTTTGGATGGTAACGATTACGATTTCACCGCTTGAAATTCCGGAATGTCTGCGATCCGGATTCGCCGCCGGAATTATCCTTGCACGCTGAACCTTGGTCAATTGCATCAAATCGCCGGTGACGGCTTTGCGAACTGCCATGACCATGGATAAACTGGGCTTTCCTTGCTCCGAGCGGCCTCTCATTAGCCTTGGCGCTTATTGGCGGGTTTAGGTAAACTGCGTGCTTTCGAAACGCGGATTTATTTCCAATGAACAAAACTTCAACCCGAACTGCAGATGGCGCAGCCGAACATATCGTGCGGCATTTTCAATCCAAGGGATTTACCGGCATAACGGAAGCACTGATCATCCAGATACGCCTGAGAGGGGGTGATCGTGCTGAAGTCGAGTCCGCTTTCGAAGCCGCGCACGAGCAGGACAGGACGCCTCCGGTGCAAAAGTATTTCGAAATCCACCCCATCGGGTATTTCTCCGATTTCAGGAGCTTTGACGAAGCGAAATCAGCCATCAATTCCGACGTTACCGTGAGTCTCCGCAGCGAAGTCCCCAGGGTGTTCTTCGACCCTGCTCCTGTCGTGGCCGAGGATCCCCTTGCAAGCGGCACCAAATACGATGCGATATTGAAACTCAGGGACAATGCCGGCGGATACGCCATCGCCATTCTGATGAATGATCCGGATGCCTCGTTTCTAGACTATGTCGGCACCCATCCGGGAAGCGATTGGAAAAAGATCATGGGCGAATTCGAGATCGCGAGTGCATCGCTGGGGGAAGAGATCGACCTGCACTAAAGTGGCGAACTGGCAGTTTCTTAGGATACCAACGCAAGCATTACCCAAGGGGAGCTTTGAAATGAGCGAACACGCGGACTATCACAGGGTTTGTAACATATCGGTGTGCGCCGAACTCGATGACAAAGAAACCAAGCTCCTGGCGGAAAAAATGGGTGTGCATCATCTGAAGGATGGAGAAGTGCTCGTCAAGGAGGGCGATTCCGATCAAAGTCTGTATGTGGTCGTCTCGGGCAAACTCGCCGTCTACAGCAACGACGTTCATGGCAAGGATAATCTGGTCTACACAATGAAAGAAGGCGAATGCGCCGGCACCCGCGCATTCGTCGACCGGACACCGCGCAAGGCCACGCTGCGAGCGGTCGGAAATACCACGGTTTATACACTCACCCCGAAAGACTTCGAGTCATTGCTTGACCCCCACCCGCGTCTGGTTTACAAGGTGATGCGCGCTCTGTTCCGGGTAACCCACACCAATCTGATGCGTATGAACCAGGAAACCCAGCAACTCTCCAATTACATCAACAAGACGCAGGGGCGGTATTGAATCGCGGGAAAGAACGCTATGGCAATAGCATCGCGATGCCATAACAAGGCGCGGGAACCGGGATCACCAACCGGGCTGAACCAGTTCCTTCGGTCTCTTCATTGCCCGGCTGCCTTTATCCTGGCAAGCGATTCGTCGATCGCATCCACCAGGAAGGCGTAATAAAAATCTACGGTCAGCAGTCCCTCTATAAAGGTCAGCATCTGCCCGTTGCCGTCGAACAGCATCACGTTGGGGACGCCCGAAACCTTGTGCCTGCCGGAGAACCTGCTGTATGTTGTGGCCTTGCCGTCAAAATCGATGAGCTCGTCGCGGCTGCTGATTTCGATCTGGCGCAGGATAACTTTGTCCTTGAACTCTGGATCGCGTTGCATGGGCAGCAAAAATTCCTCCAGTACGGTTTCGCAATAGCTGCAGGACTCGCTCATGAACAGAACCAGGATAGGAACCTGCCTTCTTTGGGCGTCTTTGGCCTCGACCGTGAAATCTTTCACGACCGGCAAACCGGTGGCCTGCGCAATCGATCCGCAGTTGATCGCTACCACAAGGAAAAAAATGACCAATATTTGTTTGATAAGAAATCCCATTCCTGCCTGATATCCGTTCAACGGTAAGACGAGGATTCAATGGTATCAGACTATTTTTGGCAAATGGGCAAACGGGGAGTAGTTCGGAACTGTTCAAAATGCACCCTTGGAAACGGCAAGATCAATTCCAACAATCTGCCTGCTATCGGCTAAGATATGCATATTCATGCACTTTGCAGATGAACATCGATGAAGCTGCCCTTCCCGTTCCCGAGCAGAATCCCCTTCAATATCAAGTTGCCCGGCAAGGCGGTGCGCCTGGTTGCGCTGTTGCTTTTGCTAGGACTGTCCGGCTACATCTACTATCTTGACGTGACCATCCGCGAAGCTTTCGAGGGCCGAAAGTTCGCCTTGCCCGCGCGTGTCTATGGCCGCGCGCTGGAGGTGTATCCGGGACTGAAACTGACGCGCGAGCAATTCGTCGAGGAGTTCAAATCCATCGGGTATCACGAGAACCCGCATCCTGAGGAACCCGCGACCTACAAACTGACTCTGGATGGCGCCGAGTTCACGACCCGTAAATTCGTGTTCGGCGATGGCCCGCAACCCCTGCAGCATCTGCGCATCGAGTTCGCCGACGGAAGGGTGTCGTTGCTGCAGGTACGCGGCGGCAACGATGCCGACATGCCATTGTTGCGCCTGGAACCCCCCGTCATCGGAGGCATCTATCCCGGCCATAACGAGGACCGGGAACTGGTGAGGATCGGGCAGGTGCCAAAGACGCTGATCGACGCGCTGATCGCGACCGAAGACCGGAAATTCTATACGCACTGGGGCATCGATCCGCGCGGCATCGCCCGCGCACTGTACAAAACCGTAACCGGGAAGCGCATCGAGGGCGGCAGCACGCTCACACAGCAACTGGTCAAGAATTTCTTCCTGACTTCGGAACGCACGCTTACGCGCAAGGCAAACGAGGTTCTGATGGCGTTGCTGCTCGAGATGCATTACAGCAAGGACGAGATCCTCGAGACCTATCTCAACGAGATATTCCTCGGTCAGGATGCCAGCCGCGCCATCCACGGTTTTGGCTTGGCCAGCTATTTCTATTTTGATCGTCCGCTCGGCCGGCTTGAGCCGCAGCAGATCGCAACCCTGGTCGGCAT
>QJWF01000204.1 GCA_003235435.1 Nitrosomonadales bacterium | reverse complement strand
CAACAGCCTTGCCGCAAATAAACTGACGTCTGCTTTGCTGGCCGGAACCTGGCAGAATGTGCACGGAACCAAGCTCACTTTCAGGAAGGACGGCACCGTCATCTACCACGGAAAGAAATACTATTATGCCGTTTCATCCGGAGACTATATTCAGCTAAAGGGGAAACGGGGTGATTTGGCGATCCCCTATCGGTATGTAAGCGGCAAGTTGACCTTGACAGAAAACGGGGATTCGACAGTTTACCGGCGCAAAAGGTGAGCACCGCAGGACATACCTTGATGAATCGACGATCCGGCTTGGCTCACACGTCTGATTGCTTTCGGCAAAAACAACGCGGGTTGTAGCATGGACTGATGGTGCGCCGTTTCAGACATGGGTTGCAGATCGGGAATTGTTTCTGGCGCTTTTTTGCAGCACGACGGCTGGATTACACCTGTTGTGGGAATTTAAGGGGCGGGCTGGACTGCCTCCTCCAATTGACATTCATTTGTTTGCGGAAGCATTTGCAAATTAGCCATTCAACTCTGGTTTCCGCAGTGCTTGATCTGCCATGTGCTGCTTCGACGGACCTATTTGACATCCCTGGCGCATCTGAACCCAAGGTCGATCAGCGCCGTGCTCGGGAATAAGTGGTTGCGCTTTGCGGCGCGGAATACCACGCTGAGCGAATCATAATGGCCGGAGCTTGCCATTCCACCGCGTACTACACGCTGGGTTTTGCCGAAGAATCTGCTTTCGGATGTGGAGCCGGGATAGGCATCATACCAGTCGTCTACCCATTCAGAGACGTTGGCTGCCAAATCGTAGACACCATAGGCCGACACATCACCCGGGTAGGACCCGATTGGCGAATAGGGCGCTTCGTCATCTTCTGACATGGTGTTGATTTTTGTTTGATCCCATTTGTTTCCCCATGGATACTCAAAACCTTGCGGTCCGCGCGCGGCTTTTTCCCATTCCGCCTCTGTCGGCAGGCGTTTCCTCGACCACTTGCAATAACTGCTTGCATCGAACCATGTTACGGCCGTTACCGGCATGGTGTCTCGTTTCTCATTGATTTTTTGCAGTTCTGCAAGCAGCGACTTTTGGGTCATCGTGGTGACATCCATGTCCAGCCTGAATTTGTCTGTTGCGATCTGGCGCAGATCTTTCAATGGCAGGTAGCTGAGATAATCGATACTGTAATTGTAGCCATTTCTTCCCCACATGAAAGGTATGCGATGCCGGGTGGCAATCACGAATTCGCGGTATTGGGCATTGGTGACTTCGTATTTGTCGATCTTGAATGCCGGAAGCGTAACTTTATGCATCGGCCTCTCATCGACATACAGGCGGTCATTGAATCCATAAGGATTGAGGTCATTGGCACCCCGCCACATGGCGAGGTTCTCCTCCTTGTCGCTGCCCATCTTGAATTCGCCGGCAGGGATCAACACCATGCCATCATCGACAGGCTGCTCTGCGGCGCCTACTTCCGCGGACAGCGTGATGCCGCCCGCCAGCACCATGCAAAATATACCACCATATATATGTTTATTTGTCATCTTTAGCGCACCGGAAACCGAAACTGGAGTTCTTTATATTCTGTTTGAAATAACTGCGATTGAAAGATGGTGCTGAAACACCGCACTGGTAGAACGAACAGTCCCACCACGATCCGCCTTTCAAGACCTTGTACAACTCGCCGTAATTTTCACTGGGCCATTTGTTGCCGGGGTATTGCGTGTACCAGGAGTCAGTCCATTCCCAAACGTTTCCGGACATGTCGTACAAACCGTAAGGACTTTTGCCTGCTTCGAAAGATCCTACCGGCGTAGTGTCACCCTGCATGTGGAGTGTGGACCAGCGTACCGGAGAATTGACCTTGTTCACATCAAATTCGTCCCCCCACGGATAATTTCTTCCGTCAGTTCCCCGCGCCGCTTTTTCCCATTCTATGTCAGTCGGCAGGCGCTTGCCTGCCCACTTGCAGTAGTCGTAAGCATCGTACCAGGAGACGAAAACGACAGGGTGGTCGACCTTGCCTTCCGGATAAGTGCGGTTGCGGAAATGCTTGGGTGATTTTCGGTTTGTTGCGTAAATGAATTGCTTGTATTGCAGGTTGGTGACTTCGTATTTGTCTATCCAGAACGCTTTGGTCTCGGCTTCGTATTCCGGACCCTCATCGGGCAGTCGGTTGTTGGAGCCGCGTATGAATTTTCCTGCGGGGATAAGTATCATCTCATTGGGCTCTTTGCCGATCCGCGTATCGCTGTAATACATCGGGACACTCATGCCTGCATTCACTTCGGGTGGCGGTGCTATTTTGAGCCTGTCGGCATAGGGGTCGGTGTACTTCTTGTCTTCTTTTTCCGCAACACTTATTGCCGAATCGTTTTCGCCGGATGAATGGCATTCCAAGCAGTCGTTGGCCATGCTGGATTTGAATATGTTCACCTGGTTCTTTTCGTGGCACGCATCGCATGATTCGGACGCCTGGATGGAATGCTGGTACTTGGCCAGGGGCGTCTCTTCTGCTGCGGAATCAGTGGTGCTGAAACACAGGGCTGACAAAACCATGATCAAATGGGTGATATGGGAAAGGTTGATTGATGACATTTTGCTGTGGTCACAATGGAAAATCTGAAGGCTGGCATTCTCACACGATATCACCCGTGATTCAAGCGACGCATCCAGGCGTCAGGCGGCAAGAGCGTGATCTGGTTAACATCCGCAACGTACCGGATGTGATTGAAGGAACGGATCTCGTTTTCCAGTTGCGGCATCAAATCGTCCCTGCTGTAGCAAGATTAATTGCTCTGTATGGATGCGATGCCATGCCCCTCTCGGTTATAATGCGCGCCTTTGAAATTTCTCCCAGGAGGAGGCTATGCCAATTTACACTTATGCATGCGATAGTTGCGGTTTGAAGCAGGATGTGATGCAGAAGATCAACGATACACCGCTTACCACTTGCCCCGAATGTGGCAAGCAGACATTTTCCAAGCAATTGACTGCCGCCGGTTTTCAGTTGAAGGGCGGTGGATATTATGAGACCGACTTCAAGAACGGCCCCCCACCAAAGACGGCACCCAAGGCTGAACCGGGTTGCGCGCCCTGTGCCAGCAACGGTTCTTGCCCGCTAGCGAGTTGAGCAGGCAAGCACGATTCTGCAATTTCATGAATAACAATTCCATGAAAAAATACTTCATCACAGGCCTGCTCGTCTGGGTTCCGCTCGGCATTACCTTGTGGGTGCTGGACCTGACCATAACCACGATGGACCAGACATTGCTTTTGTTGCCGGAAGCCTGGCATCCGGACAGGCTGTTGGGAGTCCATATCCCCGGGTGGGGTATCATCCTGACACTGCTCATTGTCGTCATT
This sequence comes from Nitrosomonadales bacterium, assembly GCA_003235435.1. Classification (GTDB taxonomy): domain Bacteria; phylum Pseudomonadota; class Gammaproteobacteria; order Burkholderiales; family Gallionellaceae; genus Gallionella. The sequence continues at coordinate 9,566 of QJWF01000204.1, read as the reverse complement.
ACCGGTATGCTGGTCCGCAATGTGCTAGGGCAGCAACTGCTGAGGTATTGGGAAAGCCTGTTGTTGCACATTCCCTTCGTGAACAGCATTTACAAGGGGGTAAAGCAGGTCAGCGATACCATACTGTCGGGACAGGGAAATTCTTTCCGCAAGGTGCTGCTGGTTCGTTACCCTCACCCCCAGGCTTGGTCACTGGCGTTCCAGACCAGCGTTCCCGGCGAGGTAAGCTATCGTTTCGACGAGGAATATGTCGCAGTATTCATCCCGACCACGCCGAGTCCTGTGAACGGTTTTTATTTCATGGTACGAAAATCCGATACCATCGAACTGGATATGACCGTGGACGTTGCACTCAGGACCATCGTATCCATGGGGGTAGTTACATCACCCGAGGCTCCCGCAGTGTCCCATCAAAATTAGCTCCAATCAAAATTTACCCTGTTTGTTAAAAAGCGAAACATGCGAACTCACTACTGCGGATTACTCAACATCGACCAACTCGACCAGACCGTCAGCTTGTGCGGCTGGGCGCATCGCCGCCGCGACCATGGCGGGGTGATCTTCATCGACCTGCGCGATCGCGAGGGCCTGGCCCAGATAGTTTGCGATCCGGATCGTCCGGAAATGTTCAGGATCGCCGAATCGGTACGCAGCGAGTTTGTGTTGCGCGTCACCGGCAAGGTACGCCATCGTCCGGCGGGTACCACCAATCCGAATATCACCAGCGGCGAGATCGAGGTGCTGTGCCACGAGATCGAGGTGCTGAATCAGGCATTGACTCCGCCGTTCCAGATGGACGATGAGAATCTGTCTGAAACGGTACGCCTGACCCACCGGGTGATCGACCTGCGCCGCCCGCAGATGCAAAAGAACCTGATGTTGCGTTACAAGGTGACGATGGCATTCCGCCGGTTTTTGGACAGCCGCGGTTTCATCGACATCGAAACGCCGATGCTGACCAAGTCCACGCCGGAAGGAGCACGCGATTATCTGGTACCGTCGCGTGTGCATCCGGGCGAGTTCTTTGCGTTGCCGCAATCGCCGCAGCTGTTCAAGCAGCTGTTGATGGTGTCTGGCTTCGACCGCTATTACCAGATCACCAAGTGCTTCCGGGACGAAGACCTGCGTGCCGACCGCCAGCCGGAATTCACCCAGGTGGATATCGAGACCTCGTTCCTGAACGAAACACAGATCACCGCGCTGATGGAAGAATTGATCCGCAGCGTATTCAAGGAAACGATGGATGTCGACTTGCCCAATCCGTTCCCGCGCATGACTCATGCAGAGGCTATGGCACGCTACGGCTCCGACAAGCCGGACCTGCGCGTCACGCTCGAGCTGACCGAAATCACCGATGTGGTGAAAGATGTCGCGTTCAAGGTGTTCTCCGGCGTGGCCAATGCCGGAACTGGTCGCGTGGCGGCATTGCGCGTACCTCGCGGCGGCGCATTCTCTCGCGGCGAGATCGACGAATACACGAAATTCGTCGGTATCTATGGTGCCAAGGGCCTTGCCTACATCAAGATCAACGATGTCAATCAACCCAACGAAACCGGTTTGCAATCGCCCATCGTGAAGAACATTCATGAGAAGGCCCTGAAGACCATCATCGAACGCACCGGCGCTCAGAATGGAGACATCATCTTCTTCGGCGCTGACAAGGAAAAGATAGTCAACGACGCGCTTGGCGCGTTGCGCGGCAAGATCGGCCACGAAAAAGGCTACATCAACGGCAATGCATGGGAGCCGCTTTGGGTGGTGGACTTCCCGATGTTCGAGTATGACGATGAAAACCATCGCTGGACAGCATGCCATCATCCCTTCACCGCACCCAAGGACGAACATCTTTCCATGTTGCAGAGCGACCCCGGAAAGTGTCTGGCCAAGGCATACGACCTGGCGCTGAATGGCTCGGAGCTTGGAGGAGGCTCGGTGCGTATCCATCAGGAAGCAGTGCAATCACAGGTATTCCGCGCGCTCAACATAAGTGTGGAAGAGGCACGGTTGAAGTTCGGCTTTCTGCTGGATGCGCTGCAGTACGGGGCACCGCCCCACGGTGGCCTTGCTTTCGGTCTGGACCGCATCATCACGATGATGACCGGCGCCGAGTCTATCCGCGATGTGATCGCCTTTCCAAAGACCCAGCGTGCGCAATGCCTGCTGACGCAGGCGCCGAGCGCGGTTGATGAAAGGCAGTTGCGCGATCTGCATATCCGTTTGCGGCAACAAGCACAGCCCACCGTTGAAGTCACTGCGGAGGCTCCCAAGGTTTGAGTGCGGTACGCAAGATACATACGGTACTGCTGTTGTATTCTGCGCTGGCATTCATACCTGCGCTCGGGGCTGATTCTGTGGTTAGGAATGCCTTGCCGGTCATTGCTGCGGACGAGCTTCCAGCCGAGGCACGCGATACGTTGCGCGTTATCAAACGGGGTGGCCCGTTCCCCTATGACCGAGATGGTGCCGAGTTCAGGAATTACGAGCGGATATTGCCCAGGCAGGCTCGTGGCTATTACCGGGAGTACACAGTAAAGACTCCAGGCGTTCGTAATCGTGGTGGCCGTCGCATCGTGTGTGGCGGCCCTCTTCCGGAGTGTTATTACAGCGCGGATCATTACCTGACCTTCAAACGCATTCGGGAACAGCCATGAACACACTGGCACAACGATTGGACGATCCGCAAGCTGCAGGAATCTATTCTCTTGGGTGCGGCGTGGATGAATTGAGCAAGGCGGCCGATTCGGCCGGTTTTAAGCTGCTCGATGCCGATCTCAAGGACATCAGGGGAAAACGGAATCTGCTCGATGCATTGGCAAGAGCGGCCGATTTCCCTCCCGGGTTCGGTGCGAATTGGGATGCTTTGGCCGATGCATTGTGTGACTTGTCATGGCTGAAGTCGGAAGGGTACGTGCTGTTGTTGCGCAATGCCACCGGCACACTTGGACTTTCCGCCAACGACAGAGAGATCGCGCAGGACATCTTCGCAGATACGGCGGCATATTGGCGGCAGCGCAACAGGCCGTTCTGGATATTCTTTGCCTAAATGAAAAGATACAAACAACCGGTGTCGGTGCTGGTGATTGTATATACTGCCGGCCAAGCAACTCAGCACGGAAACGGCGGCTCCGATAAGCACGCCAAAGACCTTCAGGTTTTGTTGCTGGAGCGCGCGGATCATCCCGGTTATTGGCAGTCTGTGACGGGCAGTTGTGAGCGTGGAGAAACGTTCTTCGAGACTGCGGTACGCGAGGTTCGCGAAGAAACAGGGCTGGATGCCGTTCATTACCGGTTGACCGACTGGCACACGCAAAATGTCTATGAGATCTATCCGCATTGGCGATTCCGTTACCCGCCAGATATTACCCACAACACCGAGCACGTGTTCGGACTGGAACTCCCCGGGGTTGTCCCCATCCAACTTGCGGCGCGAGAGCACTTGAATTATCGGTGGCTGCCATGGCAGGATGCAGCGGAAGCAGTTTTTTCTTCCAGCAATCGGGCGGCAATTCTGCAGTTGCCAGAACATTCATGCCACAGTGCGGAGTAGGGTATATGACAAAATCTACAATCTACATCAGGACCGATCAGGGCAACACGTTTCTTGGTGTCCCGTACGGGAATATCAGCGGCGATGCCAGGCGCCTGCTTGAATTGATTGACGGTATCACCAGCGTCGATGCCATATCTGACAAGGTTCCTCCCAGCGTTCAGGTGCGTTTGGGCGAAATATTCGCGCAGCTTTTGGCCGAGGATCTCATTGCTGAACAAACCGTAACCGATCGCGCTGCCGCAACGGAAGAGTCCGGTGATGCCAGCCAGGAACAATACCAGCAGACCCTGGAGATCAACCCACAGCCCAAGAAAACAGGGCCGTTGCCGGATGATGACGGGAAGGAGAACAGGCGGCGGATCGAGCTGGAACGGGAACTGGCTGAGGTTCGCGCACAACTTGATGCGACCAGGGCACGGCAGAAGGAAGTCGAAGCAATCTGCCACAGGCTGGAACAGCAAGTGGCCGACTTTGAGCAGGACAAGCATCGGAGAACCGAGGAAAACATGCGGGAGCCTGCCGTGAAAGCAGGTGCTGGAATCAAGCTGCACGGTTCGCTCGACAATCTCAACCAGTTGAATCAGGCTCTGCATGACCAGCATTTGATTCTTGACAATACGTTAAAACTGCGAAGTTTCCAGGTGCAGTTGAATGCTGCACCGCACAGGGAGGATACCAATGCGGGGGAAGAAAAGGAATCGTACGCCAATCCGAATTACAAAAAACTGAGGGTGCTTGAATTCTTCAAGGGTTTTGCCAATGCCGAACTCCTTCATTTCCTGGCCATTGCGAAATGGCAGAACGTGCGGACAGGGGAAATAATTTTGAATGAGGGTGAAGTCGGCATGCCTTTCTTCATAATAGTTACCGGCTCGGTAAAGATCATCAAAAACAAACAGGTGCTGGCTTGTCTGGGTTGGGGGGAGTTTTTTGGCGAGTTCGCGTATTTGTCGGAGCACGAGCCACTGCGTTCCGCACAGGTGGTGGCGGAGACAGACTGTGAATTGTTGGTGGTTGAACCCATGGATGTCGAGTTTTCATCGACACAAATGCGCCTGCATGTGGTTGAAGCGTTATTGCGTGGGCAGGTCAAACGAGCGCTGCTGTCCAGCCGGCGTATCGACAGCTTGATGAATCGTCTGGATTTCACCACCGGCCATGATCCGCTCTAGCGATATACAAATCTCGTATGATCATCCGGGATGCCCGACAGAAGTTGCATGGGCGAAGGTGCCGCGCGAACCGGATATGCTGGAAAAGGCCGAACTTGTTGCGCGCGTCAAGCGCATGTTGCTCGAACAGAGTGCGGTGCTGGTAGCGCATTATTATGTTCATCCTGATTTGCAGGACCTGGCTGAAGCAACCGGCGGTATCGTTTCTGATTCGCTGGACATGGCGAAATTTGGTCACGAGCATCCGGCCAAGACCATAGTTGTCGCCGGGGTGCGTTTCATGGGTGAGACTGCAAAGATACTCAATCCGGAAAAACGTGTCCTGATGCCGGATCTTGACGCGAACTGTTCGCTGGATCTCGGTTGTCCAGCCGGCGAGTTCGCCGCTTTCTGTGATGCACACCCCGACCGCACTGTAGTGGTGTACGCCAATACCAGCGCTGCGGTCAAGGCTCGTGCCGACTGGATGGTGACCAGTTCGATCGCGCTGCCCATCGTCAGGCATCTCAGGGAACAAGGCGAGAAAATACTGTGGGCGCCTGATAGGCATCTTGGAAATTACATCAAGCAGCAAACCGGTGCGGACATGCTGATGTGGCAAGGCTCCTGCATGGTGCATGACGAGTTCAAGACCAGAGAGTTGCAAGCGCTGAAGGCGCAGCACCCCAGGGCCAGAGTGCTGGTGCATCCCGAGTCACCCGAATCGGTGATAGCGCTTGCCGACGTCGTCGGCTCCACCACTCAGCTCATCAAGGCTTCGCAGCAGCTGATGGCGGACGAATTCATCGTCGCCACAGACAACGGCATTCTGCACAAGATGCGCAACCTGTCGCCTCAAAAGACATTTCTCGAAGCACCTACAGCTGGCAGAGGCGCGACCTGCAAGAGCTGCGCGCACTGCCCTTGGATGGCGATGAACGGACTGTGCAATCTGGCAGAGGCGTTGGAAACCGGCAAGAACGAGATACTCGTCGATCCGGTTACCATCCAGCGTGCCGCGCTGCCTATACAGCGCATGCTGGATTTTGCCAGGCAGATCAATCTGCCTACACGGGGTATCGGCAATGCGTGATCGGGGTTGCCGATGAGTACTCTGACCATCGCAACATACAACATCCACAAAGGGTTATCACATTTCAACCGGCGTGTGGTGTTGCACGAATTGCGCGACAGATTGCGCAAATTGGGTGCGGACATCGTTTTTTTGCAGGAAGCTCAGGGCGAGCACACGCTTCATTCGCAGCGCTTTCACAACTATCCGGACAGCTCTCAGCACGAATTCATCGCGGAGGAAGTCTGGCCGCATTGCGCCTATGGAAAAAACTCGGTGTACGAGGTGGGTCATCACGGCAATGCGATTTTGAGCCGCTTCCCGATACTGCAGTCCTCGAACAAGGATGTATCCGCGCATCGCTTTGAAAAGCGCGGACTGTTGCATTGCGAGATAGAGCTGTCTGGACAGCAGAGCGTGCACTGTTTGTGTGTCCATTTTGGGTTGTTTGCCAAGGGCAGGCGCGAACAGACGCGCATGCTGATAGAACATGTCAAGAATACTGTGCCAACCGGAGCGCTACTCATCATAGCCGGTGATTTCAATGATTGGCGAAATCAGATGAGCCATACCCTCGAAAGTGAGCTGCAGGTGCGTGATGTATTCCATCTTCACGGCGGCAGTCCGGCACGCAGTTTTCCGGCAGGCTTGCCTATATTGCGCCTGGACCGCATCTATGTGCGCGGCTTCGGTGTTCTTCACAGCGAAGTGCATGTGGGAGGAGAATGGCAGCGACTGTCAGACCATGCCGCGTTATCGACCAGGCTTAAACGGCATGACCCGGCTGAAACTGCATGAATGTCCCCCATGTTATTTCCGGTAATCACCTTGCTTTGTTGCAAAGCGGAACGGAGTATTTTCCAAGCTTGTGCGCAGATATCGATGCGGCACGTCATTCGATCTATCTGGAAACATATATATTTGCCGCAGACCAGACCGGAAGAATGATTGCAGACGCATTGCAGCGCGCCGCGGCACGTGGTGTGTCGGTGCGTTTGCTGCTGGATGGTTTTGGCTCTTCAGAATTGCCCCGGCAATGGCTGGACGATTTGAGCGCCGGTAAAGTTCAGGTCCGCTGGTTCCGGCGCGAGATATCTCCATTCACACTGCGGCGCAATCGGCACCGCAGGCTGCGCCGAATGCACCGCAAGATGGCGGTGATGGATGCAAAAGTGGCATATGTCGGCGGTATCAATATCGTCAACGATATACCAAGACACTCCAATCTCTCCGCGCCCCAGCTGGATTACGCGGTACGCGTAAAGGGATCGGTCGCAGGCGAAATTCACGCGGCTATGCGCCATTTGTGGAGCGTGGTATCGTGGGCCAGCTTGCGCCGGCGCGGGAAGAGTATAAAAAGGCTGGTCAGAAACTCAGCAAAACCCCCGGCGTCGCCCGATATAACACTTTTATTGCGCGATAACGTGCGACATCGCCGCGATATCGAACGGAAATATCTGGATGCCATAGAAGGCGCCCAGCGCGAGATCATTCTCGCCAACGCTTACTTTCTTCCCGGAAGAAGTTTTCGCCAGGCATTGATCAAGGCCTCCAGTCGTGGCGTACGCGTGGTGCTGCTGTTGCAGGGAAGGGTGGAATACTGGATCCAGCATTACGCGACACATGCTCTTTATGATGAATTGCTGGAAGCGGGTGTCGAGATATACGAGTATCAGGCCAGCTACCTTCATGCCAAAGTGGCAGTGGTCGACGGATCATGGGCAACCGTGGGATCCTCCAATATCGATCCATTCAGTTTGTTGCTGGCGCTCGAGGCCAATCTTTCAGTGCTGCATGCCGAGTTTTCCGGGGAGTTGCGTTCGAGTTTGCTTGAGGCCATCGCCCGGGATTCAGTCCGTGTGGGCGATGAGTATGGTTTGGCGCGAAGCTGGCTTGATCGGCTGGTTGCGCGCTTCAGTTATGTGGTGGTGCGCCTGCTGATCGGCTTGCTCGGATATGGCAAGTCTATCTGATTTTCGACGGTTCGCTTTGCTCAGCGCCGGGAAACAGAGTATTTTTCGGCAAGTGCGCCGATCATAATGGACAATCCACGATGAAAAGAATGATGGAATATGCCGCCCGGATAACCCTGGGAAGGCTCTTGGTATCGCTGGCAGTTTTATCGCTTGCGGTCGCTTTCATTGTCGTATTGATGATGTCCTCAATAGCGCGGGACCATGCTGTCCTTGAATTATCCCACCAGGATGCCCAGCAGACTTCCAGACTGATATTCCAGACGCTGTACTCGGTAATGCGCAAGGGCCAGAGCAGGAAGGAACTGGCCGAGACCATACATGAGCTGAATAACAGCTTTCCGGAATTGAAGATAAGCGTCTACCGCGGAGAAGTCGTGACGCGCCAGTTCGGTTCGAAGGAGGATGGACAGGCTGCGATCGAGAACGACGGTGCATTGTCCCATGCCATGACCAGCGGACACGATACGCTGATCCTGGGGGAAAATGACACCACCAGATATCTCTATCCTGTGCTGGCTAAACAGGAATGTCTGGAATGCCATACCCGCTCGCATGTGGGTGCCGTGCACGGAGTGATCGAAATCAGCTATCCGGTCAAATATCTCAAGACGTCTTTCGGAAAGGTCATCGATACCGTAGTTGCATACACACTGGCCGCCATGGGGGCGGTTTTCATCGTCCTGTACTATTTAATGCGATATCTTGTGGCTGTGCCCATCGCGAACCTTGCAAATGTAATGCGCGAAATGACCAAAGACATGAATTTCAGTCAACGGGTCAGTGGTTCAACCTGGTCGCTGGAATTGAAGCTACTTACGGATTATTTCAACCACTTGCTTGCGACGATACAGGATTACAGCGCCAGGCTGGAGGAATTGTCGATTCGAGATCCACTCACTGGTTTGTACAACCGCCGAAAGTTCCACGAGTTCATGCACAACGAAATCAACCGTGAGTCGCGTCACGAATGGGGGTTTTCGGTGATCATGGTCGATCTGGATGATTTCAAGTATATCAACGACACGTATGGCCATCCGACTGGAGACATGGTGCTCAAGCAGATCGCAATGCTGCTTGAAACAGGATTGCGCCGGGTTGATGTGCTTGCGCGATTGGGAGGGGACGAGTTCGCCATAATTCTGCCGGAAACAGAGGTGGCCAGAGGCCTGCAAGTCGCCAACAAGCTGCACCAGATGCTTGCAGAAAAGGAATTCGATTTGCCGGCAGGCAAGAAAAGAATCACCGCAAGTTTCAGCATGGTAAGTTTCCCTGAAGACGGCAGGACCGAAGATCAGATTTATGCGGCGATGGATGTGGTGTTGTATAAGGCCAAGTCCCAAGGCAAGGACCAGGTGATGACCTCCGAATCCGGCGGGGATCGAAGCATGATGGTCATATTCAAGCAGGGCGATTTCCTGCGCAACGCATTGCGCGATCAGCGTATCGAGGCGTTCCTGCAACCAATCGCAAATGTGCGCACCGGCGAAATCGTTGCCTATGAGGTGCTGGGCCGCATCCGCGACGGCGATACGGCGGTGCCGGCAATGGAGTTCGTCGAGGTTGCCGAAGAACTGGGTATGGCGCATGAACTGGACCGTGAGGTATTCCGCAAGGGATTGGCGCATCATGCAGTGATCGCCAAAGCGCATCCAGGCGCCAAATTTTTCTTCAACCTGTTTCCGAGCAGTTTTATGGATATCGAGTGGATACGCGGAATACCGGAATTGGTGATGGCAGCCGGCGTGCCGTGCGAAAGTATCGTGCTGGAAATAACCGAGCGAGAAGCTTTGCCAAAATTGTCGCAGGTGGCGATAGTG
>QJWF01000102.1 GCA_003235435.1 Nitrosomonadales bacterium | reverse complement strand
GCATTGGCGCAGCAACCTGTTCCAGCATGGCAAACAGATGGATTTCGGGCTGGCATTACTGATGTTGTGGGTGTTCGGGCAGGTTAATCCATCCTTGCCGATGCTGGGCAATGTGTTCATCAGCGAAGTGGCGCGCCAGCCTTTTGTAGTGCTTCCTTCAGCGCCTTTCGACGGATGGGAAAGCTTTGCCGTTACGCTGAACCTTCTGATGCTGGGCACATTGCTTTTGACGCTGATGCGCGAAACGAGCATTGTCATCAGCGCCATGATGGTGGTGCTCGGTTTGGTTGCAGTGCTGAAATTCATCGCCGCGGCAGCGCTGCTGAGATCGTGGGCATTGCTATTATGGATCAACAGCGAGGCAGTGCTCGGGATACTGCTTGGAATGTCGCTGCTGATAGTTCAGCTATGGCTGACCCGCGCGGCCGCTTTCGGGTTTGGCGCGATGGTCGCGCTGGGCCATTTCGTTATCGTGAATTTTGTATTCGAGGATAACTCGCCATCTGCCGCGATGTCGATCTACCACTGGCACTACGGCCATCTGCTTAATTACAACGGACTTGCGCAAACCATCACGCTCATCTTTCCATTGCTGCTTTTGTTTCATTTGTGGCGTATTCGAAAAGTATAATTCATCGCTGTTCCACCGTCAGGGGCTTAATTATGAGTTATTACGATAAGCATGTTTTTTTCTGTGTCAACCAGCGCGAGGAAGGCGAAGATTGCTGCGCCAATCACGATGCACAAAGAGCGCGCGATTACGTAAAGGACAAGGTCCGGGAAATGGGTATTTCCAGCCGCCAGAACAATATCCGCATCAACTCGGCCGGATGCATGGATCGTTGCGATGAAGGCCCGGTTGTTGTGGTATACCCGGAAGGGGTCTGGTATACCTTCGTGGATGAAAGCGACCTTGATGAAATAATCGAAGAGCATCTAAGGAACGGCAGAGTCGTCGAACGCCTGAGAATCTGATGCCATCGCAGCGTAAAGTCAGTTTTGCAGGGGCAGCGGGGCAGCTGGAGGGGATATTGCAGCTTCCCGGCGATGTTCCGCGTGCCATGGCGGTGGTTGCGCATCCGCTGCCGATCATGGGCGGAACGATGGACAACAAGGTTGTGTCCACGCTGGCCAGGGCTTTCGTTGAATCGGGCCATGCGACGCTGCGATTCAATTTCCGCGGAGTGGGCGAGAGCGAGGGAAGCTATGACCAAGGCAAAGGCGAAACGCTGGATGCGATCGCTGCTGCAGATTTCTTGCGCGGCGAATATCCCGGCCTGCCGCTGCTGCTTGCGGGCTTTTCCTTCGGTGCTTATGTGCAGGCCCGCGCGGCGGAGCAGTTGAAGCCGCGACGACTGGTGTTGATTGCTCCGGCTGTAGGACGGTTCGCCATGCCCGATGTGCCTCATGATACGCTGTTGATCCATGGCGATCTGGACGAAGTGGTTGAATTGAAAGAGCTGTTGGAATGGGCACGCCCGCAGCATCTGCCGGTAGTCGTGCTGGCCGGGGCGGAGCATTTCTTTCATGGGCGTCTGACACAGCTCAAGCAGATCGTGACCAATTATCTGGCTGGGCGACCATGAATGCGGTTCTGAGTGCACGCAAACTCCGCAAGTGCTATGGCGATCATGTGGTAGTGGACGGGTTGGATCTGTCCATCCGGCGCGGTGAATGTTTCGGGTTGCTGGGCCCTAATGGCGCGGGAAAGACAACCACGTTGCGCCTGATGCTCGGGCTGATCGCACCCGATCAGGGGGAGTTGCGGCTTTTTGAATATGACGTGCCGGAACGGGCGCGCCCTGCCCGGATGCGTGTCGGTGTTGTGCCGCAGTTCGACAATCTCGACCCGGATTTCACCGTGGCAGAAAACCTGCTGGTCTACGGCCGCTACTTCGGCATCAGTGATGCGAAGATCGAGGCAAAATTACCCGGGTTGCTCGAGTTCGCGGGCCTCACCGGCAAGCGCGATGCAAAAGTTCCCATCTTGTCTGGCGGTATGAAGCGCCGTCTGACCCTGGCGCGCGCGCTGGTGAACGATCCCGAAGTCATTTTTCTCGATGAGCCGACCACCGGTCTCGATCCCCAGGCGCGCCACCTGATCTGGCAACGGCTGCGCGAGCTGACCGCACGCGGCAAGACTTTGGTGTTGACCACGCATTTCATGGAAGAGGCGGAACGGCTCTGCCACAGGCTGGCGGTCATGGATAACGGCCGCATCATCAGCAGCGGTTCGCCGCGTGAGCTGATCGCGCAGAACATCGAACCGCAAGTTGTCGAGGTGTTCGGCGAGATGGCGGCAACCTGGGCGCAAAGCAACGCAATCCAGCATGCGCAGCGTTTCGAGGTGAGCGGCGAGTCGGTATTCTGCTATGTGGACGATGCGCAACCGTTGCTGCATGAGTTGCTGCAACATCCGGAACTGCGTTATCTGCACCGACCCGCCAACATGGAAGATGTTTTCCTGAAACTGACCGGCCGCGAGATGCGCGATTAATTGCAAAATGAATTCTTCCTTTTATTCATTGCCACAATTCAGCCGCCGTTTCATCCCGATATGGAAGCGCAACTTTATGGTCTGGAAAAAAATGGCCGGGGCTTCCGTGCTCGGCCATCTTGCCGATCCGGTGATCTATATGCTGGGTCTGGGTTACGGTCTGGGCGGGATGTTGCCGCAAATCAACGGGATGCCCTATATCGCTTTTCTTGCAGCGGGAACGGTTTGCTACAGCACCATGAACAGCGCCAGCTTCGAGGCGCTGTATTCCGGATTTGCGCGCATGCACCAGCAGCGCACCTGGGAGGCGATACTCAACACCCCGGTCACACTGGACGATATCGTGTTCTCGGAGATCGTCTGGGCGGCGAGCAAAAGCCTGCTGTCCGGCGTGGCGGTACTGGTGGTGGTCTGGGTGCTGGGATTGTCGCATTCACCGCTGTCGCTATGGATCATCCCGTTGTCGCTGCTGGTGGGACTGTGCTTCGCTTCGGTCGGGCTGATCATGACCGCGCTTGCGCCAGGCTATGATTTTTTCATGTATTACTTCACGCTGGTCATCACGCCGATGGTGCTATTATGCGGCGTGTTTTTTCCGGTCGAGCAGTTGCCGCAGGCGCTGCAAACGATTTCTTCCATCCTGCCACTGACCCATGCGATCAGTCTGGCACGTCCGCTGATGAACAATGTGGTTCCGGGCCAGTTCCTGTGGCATATCGGGGTGTTGCTGGCATACGCGTTGACCGGATTTTATGTGTCGCTAGTCTTGTTCCGGCGGCGTCTGTCCCAATAGGGGTGACATAGGCGGAAGAGCAGGAAAAGTGGCAGCGCAAATCGACCGTTCAATCATGGAATCTTGAATTTATACTGGCAAATAAAAGGAATAAATCATGTTATGGGTTAAGGCATTTCATATTATCTTCGTCGTAAGTTGGTTCGCAGGATTGTTTTATCTGCCGCGCATTTTCGTCAACCACGCGATGGCAACCGAGCCGGCCGAGATCGCGCGGCTCAAGCTGATGGAACGCAAGCTTTACAAGTTCGTGACACCGATCGCCTGGCTGGCGATCGGCTTTGGCCTGTGGTTGTGGCTGGGTTACGGCATAGGAGGGGGCTGGATGCATGCCAAACTTGTTTTGGTTTTGCTGCTGGTCGGCTATCACCATTATTGCGGGAAACTGGTCAGACAGTTTGCCGCCGATCAAAATACCCGGAGCCATGTTTTCTATCGCTGGTTCAACGAGATCCCGGTGCTGGTGCTGACGGCTGTGGTTATTCTGGTCACAGTCAAGCCGTTCTGATCCGTTCATGCCGGATTTTTTCGCTCCCTGTCCGCGCGGACTGGAAAAGCTGCTTGCAGACGAATTGACATCGTTCGGCGCAACTGAGATGCGCAGTGCCGAGGGTGGCGTGCTTTTCTCGGGTGACTGGGGGCTATGCTATCTCGCAAATCTGAAAAGCCGCATCGCAAGCCGCATCCTGTGGCGGGTCAGGGAAACGCAATACCGTACC
>QJWF01000105.1 GCA_003235435.1 Nitrosomonadales bacterium | reverse complement strand
ACTCGAGAAGCTCGCAAGCGCGGATATCGTGCGAAAAGCAGAATCGCACGGCTGGCTGCTCGTGCGCGACGCGAAAAGTATTCGTGCCAGCGAATTGCTGAATTTGTTCGTGCTGGAAGGAGGTTCACTAACAGATGAGCATGGTGAAGATCCCTTACGCAGATGGTTTTTATCCTGTGTGGGGCAATTCAGGAAAAATACGGACATCAGTTTGCAGGAGCTTATTGCGCGCACTTCCGCTTGATGTTGGTCACTTTCAGAAGAAATTCGGTATTGCAACGGCTGCGTTGGAGGATTGAAGTTGGCATTTGAGTGAAATTATCCGTCTTCTTGCCCGTCGTGCTTATTTGCGTTTTAATGCGCTGCGTTTTTTATAGGAGTATAGCGTGAAAATTTTTGAAAATTTGTTTGAAGGGACATTATGGAACAGCCGTTTCGTGATCATAGCTGCTGTCGTGGGTAGTTTGCTGGCAGGATTTGCGATTTTTTACATGGCTACAGTAGATGTGATTTATTTGTTTGAGCACGCAATGCATTACGCCGATTCCACACTTACCGAGGAAGCTCGCAAGACCCTGCATGACAATACGGTTTCGCATATAGTGGAAGTTGTCGACGGTTATCTTCTGGCAACGGTGATGCTGATCTTTTCGCTGGGTTTGTACGAGCTGTTTATCAGTGATATTGATCAGGCGCGTGGCAGCAAGTCATCCAGCAAGATTCTGGTTATCAACAATCTGGACGATCTGAAATCTCGCTTGGCCAAAGTAATACTGATGATCCTGATCGTCACTTTGTTTGAAGAGGCTATGAACATGAAGCTGAATACTCCGCTGGACCTGGTTTACCTCGGCGGGAGCATTGCACTGATTTCTCTTGCGCTGTATTTGACTCATGTTTCGGAGCATGGTGTGAGTTCGGAGCCTGCTGTGCATGAAAAGACAACCGAAGATCGTAACCACTGATTTACCTGGAAACCCTATGGCCCACCCTGTAATGGTTGCTGGCCAAATCTTTGACCAAGGACCCGTTAGCCTTTACCGCAGTATTGGGATGGCCATGCTTGCGCGATTTACGATTTTCGTGCTGATGCTGGCATGTGTGTCTGTAAGTTACGCAGCCTGATTCTTTTTGAAGACATCCATGGCGGGGTACACCGCCTCGAGGATTACCGCGGAAATTGGGTGTTGGTGAATTTCTGGACGACTTGGTGCTCCCCCTGCCTCACCGAGATACCTGATTTAGCAACTTGCACAACGCTCACAGGGGTAAGGAATTGCAGGTTATAGGGATAGTCATGCAATTATAAGAATCGAAAAGCAGGGAGGCTGAATTAGCCCGGGCTCACGGTATCACTTATCCGCTCGTTCTGGGTGATTTTAAGACAACAAGGCAAATAGACACTGTGGACGTATTGCCATCTAGTTATTTGTATAACCGAATTGGCGAACAGGTAAGTTATCACGCGGGTGTAGTGACACACGCTGATATCGAACGTTACATCAGGGACAATTAGTCAACTAGCCGGGTCGCGTCGACTGCTGGCGGTAGGACTGGACAATGACCAGTGGTTGCGCCAGGCGGCACGAACCAAATTTGGATAGCCCGGTTTGCCCAAGCTGCCGTTGTATCGACCCAGAGCACGGTACAAATTACCCTTCTCGATATCCAGGTAGTGACGCAGAATGGTACAACCGTAGCGCAAGTTTATGCGGGGGTTGAACAGGTTGTGGTCAACTGTGCCGATTTGTTTTACCCAAAATGGCATGACCTGCATATACCCACGCGCGCCCGCTCGCGACACGGCATATTTCTTGAAACCGCTTTCCACTTCGATCAAACCGAGCACTAATTGCGGATCAAGTCCGGCCCGAGTGGCTTCATAATGAACTGTCTTGAGAAAATCCATTCGGAATTCGGTATCAGGCAGGCGATCTCTCAAACGTCGCGACATCTCCTTCAGCCAAATATCAGCCTCTTGCTGAGTGGCGAAAGCAAGTTTGGGCTCGTTCAGATCCGACACGCTGTGATGCAGAACTGCGCGGACGCTTGCGGAAAGCGGGGTGTAGACTTGCGCGCCGGCGTGAGCGCTGGAAGAAAACAGCATGCCGACAAGGCAAGCACGCAAGGTCAGGAAATGGGAGCATGAGAGCCGTTTTATGTGCATATTTTGGATTTTAAGAATTCTTGCGCGTTTTGCAAGTGGAATGCTTGTGGGGTTGCATCATGTCTTCCCTGATATTCGAGTTTTCCTTCTTTCAAGCCTCGCTCGCCAATAACAACGCGATGCGGAATACCGATCAATTCCATATCGGCAAACATCACCCCAGGACGCTCGTCACGGTCATCTAGCAGCACTTCAATGCCGGCAGATTGGAGCTCGGCATACAGATGATCCACAACTTTGCGTACGGTGTCGCTTTTTCCCATGCCAATCGGAATTATGACCACCTGGAACGGCGCCATCGCGGTTGGAAGAACGATGCCGTGCTCGTCGAAATTCTGTTCGATGGCGGCAGCGACAATACGTGATATGCCGATTCCGTAGCAACCCATTTCTAAGATTTGCATCTGGCCCTGCGCGTCCAGATAGGTTGCCTTGAGTGCCTCGGCATATTTGGTGCGCAACTGGAAGATATGGCCAACTTCTATTCCACGACAGATCTCCAGGACGCCCTTGCCATCCGGCG
This sequence comes from Nitrosomonadales bacterium, assembly GCA_003235435.1. GTDB lineage: Bacteria > Pseudomonadota > Gammaproteobacteria > Burkholderiales > Gallionellaceae > Gallionella. The sequence goes on along the minus strand of QJWF01000105.1, from coordinate 1,325 downwards.
ATGGATCTCCCTCGACAACATTGCGGATGTCTGCGATCAGGTCTGGTTCGGGCAAGTCGCGTTCCCAGTTCACTCCGGCAGTGTGGAATTTGGGACGGTTCGCTCCCACCACGAAATCGCTCATCGATGCTACTGTGCGATCAGCAATAACCCGGATTTTGGCTCTGTCTATACCAACTGGGCCGAGGAACCCGGGAGGGCAATTAAAGCTGTGGCGGATTTCATCTTCCGAGGCAAAGCGGAAATCGGCAAGATCAGACAGTTTGCTCGCCTTCACTTCGTTCAGGCTGTGGTCGCCGCGTAACAGCAGCACATGTAGTTTCCCGTTCGAGATTACTGCTATAAGCTTCACAGTGCGCTGCAAAGGGATTTCAAGCAATTCAGCAACTTGTTCGCAAGTGGTCTGATTCGGTGTTTCGACATCACGCATCGTTTCTTTAGCTGCGGCACGTGGAAATGCAGGTGTGATGGCTTCTGCAAGTTCCACATTTGCGGCGTAATCTGAAGAGGGGCAATATGCGAGTGCGTCTTCTCCAGCATCCGCCAGTACGTGAAATTCATGGGAACCGCTTCCACCGATTGCGCCTGTGTCTGCCGCAACGGCACGGAACTTAAGTCCCAATCTGGCAAAAATGCGGCTATAAGTATCGTGCATTACCCGATAGGTTTGTTCCAGGCTGGCCAGATCGGCGTGGAAGGAATAAGCATCCTTCATCAGAAATTCTCGGGCACGCATCACGCCGAAACGCGGACGTACTTCGTCGCGAAACTTGGTCTGGATCTGGTAGAAGTTGACCGGTAATTGCCGATAACTTCTAATTTCGCGGCGAGCAATGTCTGTAATCACTTCCTCATGGGTAGGTCCGAAACAGAATTGGTTGTCGTGCCTGTCCCTGATTCTGAGCATTTGCGGCCCGAACACCTCCCAGCGTCCGGTTTCCTGCCAGAGTTCAGCAGGTTGTACTGCGGGCATTAGCAATTCGATCCCGCCACTCTTGTTCATTTCTTCACGCACCACGCTTTCGATTTTGCGCAATACCCGAAGTCCGATCGGCATCCAGGTATATAAGCCGCTGGCCAGCTTTTTTATGTAACCGGCACGCAGCATCAGTTTGTGGCTGGGGAGTTCAGCTTCGGCAGGAGCTTCCTTGAGTGTTGAGATGAAATACTGCGAAACACGCATGATAAATACAGACCGGAATATGATTAATGCAGCAATTCTACAAGGAATGTGCGCTTTTAGTCTTGTTCATCCTGAATACGTTAAGTTGTCTTTACCTGTTAGGCATTCGAAAGAAGTGTGCATGAGCTTTTGAATGCCTTTT
>QJWF01000033.1 GCA_003235435.1 Nitrosomonadales bacterium | reverse complement strand
TTGCATATCGACCTTTGGACCGGGGAAATGATGGTGGATGAAATGGCCGAGTTCTACTATCAGATGTTGGTCACGATGGCGGATACATTCAGCCGAGCCACCGGCCACAAGGAGTTCGTCGAGCAGATGAAAACAGCTGCCCATGATTTTTATACAGGGTATGGCGAGCTGCGCAAAGCCGGGATGAAAACTCCCTAATGATATTGATGACGACAATCTGAAACGCGTGGCACTTTGATGGAACAAGTCATCGAACAATTTTCAGAAACCATACGGCATGCTTCCGAGCATCATCAACCGATGTGCATACGCGGGTCGGGCAGCAAGGATTTCTATGGCGGCCCGTTATCCGGCGCTTTGCTGGACGCACAACCCTATTGCGGCATCGTCTCTTACGAACCCAAGGAACTGGTGTTGACCGCCCGTGCAGGGACGAAACTAGACGAAATCGAACAGCTATTGTCGGGAAACGGGCAGATGCTGCCGTTCGAGCCGCCGCATTTCGGCCCCGCTGCCACGCTCGGCGGTTGTATCGCCACCGGACTGTCGGGTCCGCGCCGCGCCTTTCAGGGTTCGGCCAGGGATTTCGTGCTGGGCGTGAAGATGATGGACGGGCGCGGCGAACCGCTGACGTTTGGCGGACAGGTGATGAAGAATGTGGCCGGTTATGATGTGTCGCGCCTTCAGGTCGGCGCGATGGGGACGCTTGGATTGCTGCTGGAGATTTCGCTCAAGGTATTGCCCCGCCCGGTTGCCGAGATCACCTTGCGATTCGACATGGACCATGCAATCGCATTGAAGAAGATGAACAGCTGGGCCGGACAGCCGTTGCCTGTGTCAGCGAGCTGCCATCACGATCGCGCGTTGTCGATACGCCTGTCTGGCGCGGACAGCGCGGTCAAGGCCGCCCGGAAAGAATTGGGCGGGGAGGAGGTCGAACATGGCGAGGAATTCTGGCGCGGATTGCGCGAACACAACAACGAATTTTTCCAAACCGGGATGCCCTTGTGGCGCCTGTCTTTGCCATCCGCCGCGCAGCCATTGACCATCGAGGGTGAACAGCTGATCGAATGGGGCGGCGCGTTGCGCTGGTGCAATACCCGCGCTGACGCGAAATCTGTGCGTGCGGCTGCCATGGCTGCCGGAGGGCAGGCGACGCTGTTCAGAGGCGGAATCAAAGACACGGGCGTGTTCCATCCCTTGCCGGAGACACTGATGAAATTACACAGGAAATTGAAGCTGACGTTCGATCCGCACGGCGTGTTCAATAAAGGCCGGTTATACGATTTCTGAACAGGAGTGTCTTTTGCAAGAGCAGGCCATGCCCGCGAACCGGTTCACGGGTATCGTCCGCTCCTGCAAGTTCAGTCGTTTGCACCTTTCTGTGAACTTGCCAGACCCCATGCGAGACCTACGCCTGCGGACCAGCCAGTATCCCGGCGAACCAGCGGGCTGTCACGGTTGGCTGCGCCTGCAAGTGAATCGATGCGCATGTAATAGAAGGTCCGCACATCGGGTGTAACAGATTGCGAAGCAAACAGCCCTGCGCGCAGCGCGATCAATCCGGATTTGGCAGTGTAGGCCGAACGGGTGGGCGTAACCTCGGCGGGGTCCACCCCGTAAAAAGTGTCGGCAAGCCGGTAGTCGCCTATCAGTGCACCCAGACTCATCGAGATCGACCATCGGTTCGCCAGGCGTGTATCGTTCACCCACTGCGGCTCGAAAGCGATGCCGCGCGAGCTGAAACCATAACTGACATCGATCACTTCGCGCAGCGGGAACTGCAAGCGAGAGTTGCTGCTGCTGTCTTCAAGATCGCCGAGTTTGATTTTCATGCGCGGGCCGAATTCGATCATCGTCCCCAGATCGGCCATACCGCGCCGCGCCGGTATATCTGCCGAGCGCGAACCCAGCGACGCAGCAAACCCGACATCAATCTCGATGCGCGGGGTCTTCATCGCACGCAGCCCGACGCTTCCCCGCTCGGCGCGCAAATACTTGCCGCGGTAGATGACATAAGGCAGGACCAGCGCCTGGCCGGTACGGTCGTCTGCACCGGGGTAGGCGGGCTGGGTGTATCCGGCGCCGAACAATCCGGCCTCCCACAGCGGCAGTTTGGCAGTAGCGCCGATATCTTTGTCCTGCACAGCTGCTTCATTCGCAAGAGCGGAAGTGACCGCGAAACAGATACCGGCCAGACCGAACAGCGCCGGATATGGCAGATGAAAACATTTGGCGGGTGATTTCATCGGACAGGGCTTTCCATGCTCAGCTCGCCTGCATTCTGATCGTCAGTGGCGAATTTTTGCATTTCCTGTATGTACGAAGAGACCAGGCTGCCGATATGCTCTTTTTGCCTGGCCGTCAGCAGTCCATGGATAGTCGCGATCAATTCGTCCATGCCTGATTCGAATGACTGGATGGTGCGTTGCTGTTGCGGTGTCCTGGTCGCCTCGGGCGTGAGTATCCACGCCGACAGGAATGATGCTATTTTTTCCGCGCCGGCGTGTTCGTTCAACAGCGCAATCAGCCTTGCCTGGTTCGCTTCCCGGTGCTGGATATAAGAGAGGCTGGCAACAGGGACTTTGCGGCTCAATTCCGTGACTTTTTGCTTTTGCTCATCGCCCAGATCGCCTGCCAGCCATTCCAGAAAATCCAGGACCCTTTCCGCGCGTTTATCCATGTTTTCGGTTTGATTGCCGGTAAGATAATCTTTCCTTTGCTTCTTGATCTGCTCGGCAAAGGTCACGGACAGTTCCCGTATCTGCTGGCTGTCCAGTTCACTCAACAGTTGGGCGGCAGGAATGATCGCCGGAACCATGGTTTTTTTGTACAGGCCGGACAGTTGTTTTCTCAGGCGGGCGACTTCTTCCACCCTCAGTCGGTCATCATATTGTGTTGCGCCATTCAGATTTTGCAGAAAGATGATGTATTCTGGCAGCGCTTTTTTGCGATGCCATTGCATATAATCGGAAACATCCTTTTGGATCGTGTCCTTTTGCCTTGAATTGAACGATGTGTAATCGTTGATTTTGTGCACCAGATACCAATCCGCGTTGCGGTAGACCAGACTGACAGTGCTGCATCCGCCGATGAACAGCGCGAGAGCAAAAACGAAGAATAGTGATTTTTTCATGCCCAGCGGTTATAACAGAAATTCCCTGATCATCAAGCGGCATTGCCGGACACAGATTAGAATGGTGATGTCCCGGCGGGCTGCACGACACGCCAGTGTTGCATGCGCACTGCATATGCACATGGGTTCGATCAGCAAAAAAAAGTTCCGGTCTGGTGAAATAAAATGCAAACGGATATAGAAGAATCCATAAGGGATACTCCCGAGGGCCGTGAAGCCGGTTCGATACTGCGCACCTGCACACACTGCGGTTTCTGTCTTTCCGCCTGTCCGACTTACCAGTTGCTGGGTGATGAACTGGACAGCCCGCGCGGGCGCATCTACCTGATCAAGCAAATGCTCGAGGGAAAGCCAGTCACTGAAAAGACCCAGTCACACCTGGACCGTTGCCTGACCTGCCGTTCCTGCGAGACGACCTGCCCCTCTGGTGTGCAATACGGTCATCTGGTCGACATCGGGCGCGGCATCGCGGAACGGAAAGTCGGGCGCAAGCCTGTGCAGTCGCTGCAGCGCGCCGCTTTGCGCAGGACGCTGACCAACCCCGGGATATTCGGCGGCTTGCTGAAGTTGGGACAGTTCATGCGCCCGGTATTGCCGGCAGCATTGAAACGGACGGTCCCGCCCGCCAGGAACGCAACAGCATGGCCGCAAGCAAGTCGTCCCCGAACCATGCTGGTGCTGGACGGCTGCGTGCAGCCCGCGCTGGAACCCAACATCAATGCCGCAGCGGCACGCCTTCTGGACAGGCTGGGCATTACTCTGACGCGTGCAGGGAATGCCGGCTGCTGTGGTGCGGTGAGTCACCATCTCAATGCGCAACAAGAAGGGCTGGATTATATGCGGCGCAACATCGACGCATGGCTGCCCCATCTCGAACAGGGGGCGGAAGCGATCGTGATGACCGCCAGCGGTTGCGG
>QJWF01000085.1 GCA_003235435.1 Nitrosomonadales bacterium | reverse complement strand
TAATTGTTCACTTCATAACGATGGCGATGACGTTCGTTGACTTCGTCACCGTAGATGCGCTGCGCCAGCGTGCCGGGTTTGACCGGACAGCGTTGCGAACCCAGACGCATCGTTCCGCCCATGTCGGAATCGTTGTTGCGCGTTTCTATTCTGCCATCTCGATCGAGCCATTCGGTGATCAATGCAACGACCGGGTGTTCTGTATCTGGATCGAACTCGGTGCTGTTCGCGTCGCTCATGCCGGCGACATTTCGCGCAAATTCGATAACGGCCAGTTGCATTCCCAGACAAATTCCGAGATACGGGACTTTGTTCTCGCGCGCGAAGCGTATTGCAGCAATCTTCCCTTCCGTGCCGCGCTTGCCAAAACCTCCTGGAACCAGTATCGCATCGAAATGAGCCAGCTCCTTCGTGCCGGAGGTTTCCAACGTTTCGGAGTCGAGGTATTCGATGTTCACCTTGGTCGATGTATGTATCCCGGCATGGCGCAAAGCCTCTATCAATGATTTGTAGGATTCGGTCAGTTCGACGTACTTGCCAACCATGCCTATGGTGATCTTGTGCTGGGGATTTTCCAGCGCCCCCACCAGTTTCTCCCACACAGACAGATCGGCAGGCGGCAGATTCAGCGCAAGGTCTTCGCAGACGATGCGATCCAGACCCTGCTTATTGAGCATTTGCGGTATCTTGTAGATGGTATCCACGTCCCACATCGATATAACTGCCTCTTCGCGCACATTGGCGAACAAAGAGATCTTGGCACGCTCATCGTCCGGGATTCGCCTGTCCGCACGGCACAGCAATGCAGTAGGAAATATACCGATCTCGCGCAATTTCTGCACACTGTGCTGGGTCGGTTTGGTTTTCAGCTCTCCGGCGGTGGCGATATAGGGAACAAGAGTGAGATGCACATATGCCACGTGGTTGCGCCCCATGCGAAGTCCCATCTGGCGTGCGGCCTCGAGAAAAGGCAGCGATTCGATGTCACCCACCGTGCCGCCGATCTCGACGATCGCCACATCTGCCCTGCCTTCGTGGGAAGCTGCCGCACCGCGCTCGATGAATGTCTGGATCTCGTTGGTTATATGCGGAATCACCTGAACCGTCTTGCCCAGATACTCGCCGCGGCGTTCCTTGCGGATCACGCTGTCATAGATCTGTCCGGTGGTGAAATTGTTGGCTTTGCGCATCCTTGCGGAAATGAACCGCTCGTAGTGGCCAAGGTCAAGGTCGGTTTCAGCGCCATCTTCCGTGACGAACACTTCACCGTGCTGGAACGGGCTCATGGTACCGGGATCCACGTTGATATACGGGTCGAGCTTGAGCATCGTCACCTTCAGCCCGCGCGACTCGAGGATGGCTGCAAGTGAAGCGGCGGCGATGCCCTTCCCCAAGGAAGAAACAACGCCGCCGGTGATGAAAATGTACTTGGTCATGGGGCGCGATGATACCGCAAATCCACCGGCCATCAAAATCAAACCGGCGTGGTATATACCCCTTCTTCGTGACTGCTATCTTGGGAAACCCGGTCCCAGTAGTTCATTTTCGAATTCCTCCAGGGGAACCGGACTGCTGAACAAAAATCCTTGATAGAGGATACAACCTGCGCGATAGAGGAAATCACGCTGTTGTACCGTTTCCACACCTTCAGCGATGACTTCCATGCCAAGAGTGTTGCCCATACCGATGATGGTCTGAACGATAACCGCGTCTGTGTGCTTGGATTCGATGTTGTGCACAAAAGACCTGTCAATCTTCAGTTGATCCAGCGGAAGCTGCGTCAGGTAGGAGAGCGACGAATAGCCGGTGCCAAAATCGTCCATCGAGAACTGCACGCCAAGTTGCTTCAGTTCATGCATTTTGGCTATCGTATCATCGATGTCGTCCAGCACCACGCTCTCCGTCAGTTCTAGTTTGAGCAGTTTTGGGACTGCGCCAGTCTTGGCCAGCACCTGGCGCACCTGCTCGACGAAGTCCGGTTGGTGAAACTGAAGCCCGCTCACGTTGATGGCGAGCTTCAGCTTTGACGCCAGCGGGTTGGCTTCCCACGCCTTGAGCTGTTTACAGGCAGTTTCCAGTACCCACAAACCAATCGGCTGGATCAGCCCTGTCTCTTCCGCAAGATGGATGAATTCTCCCGGCATTACCACATCCCTCGTCGGATGTATCCAGCGTATCATCGCTTCCGCTCCAACGGGCCGGTTGTCGGAATTCACCTGTATCTGGTAAAACAGCGCAAAATTCCCATGGGAAAGCGCATTACGCAGGTCCACTTCAAGCATAGTACGATTCTCAAGCACGGTCTGCATCGATGGATCGAAGAATCTGAGTGCATTACGGCCGGAAGCCTTGGCCTGGTACATCGCTGTGTCGGCCCGCTTGAGCAGTTCATCCACGCTGACTTCATGATCGCGGAACAAACTGATTCCTATGCTGCATGAACTGTGGTGTTCTATCTCCCCCAACCGATATGGCAAGTTGAGAGAGCTGCGAATCTTTTCCCCGACCACTTTCGCCTGGGCTGCCGCTTGATCTAGATCTGCACCCAACCCTTCCAGCATTACAATGAACTCGTCTCCGCCCAGGCGCGCTACGCTATCCGCACCACGCACGCATTCCTGCAGACGCCGCGCCGTTTCGATCAACAGCAGGTCGCCGACATCGTGCCCCCTGGTATCGTTCAGTATCTTGAAGTTGTCCAGGTCAATGAACAGGATGGCGCCATGATCGTGTTTGCGGGTGCCAGCAATCATGGCATGGCGCAAACGGTCCACCAGCAGACGACGGTTTGGCAATTTGGTGAGCGAGTCGTAGAAAGCAAGCTGGTGTATCTGCTCTTCCGCCTGCTTGCGCAGCGTGATGTCGGAAAATACCGAGACATAATTGGTCGCGCGGCTATCTTTGTCCGCAACGACAGCCGTGGTAGTGAGCCAGGCCAGATATATCTCGCCATTCTTGCGCCGGCTCTTGATCTCCCCCTGCCAGAATTTATTTCTGGCTATTTCCTCCCACATTTTTGGATAGAATTCCTTGTCGTGCAGGCCGGATTTGAGCATCTCGGGAGTCTGTCCGATCGCCTCCTCGGCACTGTAGCCGGTCAGGCGCGTGAAGGCATTGTTGACGCGGATGATTCGATGGTCGAGGTCGGTGATCAGGATGCCTTCCTGGGTCTCGAAAGCAGTGGCTGCAATGCGCAGCTGTTGATCCTCCCTCCTGATCCGGTAATAGGCATAAACACCATATCCAAGCATCAATATCGCTGCAAGGAATAGTAATGTCCGGTACTGGCTCGCGCTGCGTTGCTGCCCGTTATAGTAATCCAGATAGAGCTGCTCCAGCCTGGTGCCGATGTGGCTTTTCTGCGGGGAACTGAGCAGCCCGAGCAATTCCTTCATGTCCAGCTCGTTCTCGACAATGATACTGGTGTGCTTCAGAGCAAGCTTTGCCTGTGCTTTGCTGCGGTCAGGCAAGCCGGGAATGTTTCTGCCTATTGTGTCTATCGCCTCTTGCAGAATCGCGCGGGACCGATCATCCTTGCTGATTACTGTCAGCAAAACATAGCGAAGCAGCAACTCGAATTGCTCGCGCTCGCCCACATACCGGCGGGTATGCGGCAATTGCGTCAGCAAATCGTCTATAGTTCGGGGCAGATAAATCAGGGAGTTTTTGACCACTGCATTATGGGATTTGAATTCCTCCAGCGCAGATGCTTTCATCTCTATCTTCTGCCGCAACAGACTCAATTCCAGTTCCACTTCCGGTGTATCAGGAATGGAACCATTCAGGCGATACTGTGACAACACCTCGCTGAGCGCCATCATGCGCCGCATGATGGCGACCACCCCATCATAGTTATGCAGCAACTGATAATGATGCTGCAAAACCGCCTCGCCCAGTTCGATATCGTGCATTTGCAATTCGCGAAGATCTTTCGCAAGCGCATTGTGCGTATCCGGATCGACAGGTTGTGCCTTGATGAACAGGAACAGCAGGCAGGCCACCGCCACACCGGGAAAAAACAGTTGCCTGAGGTATCTGCGAAAAACCAGACTTTCAAAAAATCCGG
>QJWF01000113.1 GCA_003235435.1 Nitrosomonadales bacterium | reverse complement strand
CAGCAGAGTGCACCCTTCAAATTGTTCCAGCGCGCTTTGTTAGGTAACACATTGTCCCTCATTCTTTCGCTTGTTCCCATACTGAACGGAGGGTGATGTGCGCCGACCCTCCATAATGTAACCAATGTCCGGGCTTGACCGAATACATCGGCAGGAAGGGCGAATCACATCCGGTTCTGAAGCGTAACCATGAACCTGGTGGGCGATTTGCCGGTCACAACAGTACGGTCACTCAGGAGGGCATCGCCATGCACCGCAGACAATTCTTGTTCACGCTATCGGGCCTGACACTGGGGCTTGCGACGCGCGCATACGCCGCACCCGGCAACGGAAAGGTGACGATCATGCAATTTTCCGACGACGGAAAGCCATTGGGCCGCGCCACACTGGCCAAGGTCTACAAGGATGCGGAATGGAAAAAGCGATTGTCACCGCTGGCCTATGAAGTAACCCGCCAGCAGGGCACGGAGCGTGCCTTCTCGCAGCCGGGTTACAACAGCCATGAACCGGGGCTATACCGTTGCATCTGTTGCGACAATGCACTGTTCGATGCAAAGACCAAATACGATTCGCATACCGGCTGGCCGAGCTTCTGGCAGCCGATCGCGGCGGAGAATGTGCGCGAGAATGTCGACCGCTCGTTCGGCATGCGGCGCATCGAAGTGCAATGCACGCTGTGCGATGCGCACCTGGGCCATGTGTTCGACGACGGCCCGAAACCCACAGGGTTGCGCTATTGCATCAATATGGTGGCGCTGCGATTCATACCTTATAAGAAATAATCATGCTGCTCTTTGTCCTGGCCTACATCGGTGGCGTGCTGACCATCCTCAGTCCGTGCGTGTTGCCGGTATTGCCGTTCATCTTCGCGCGGTCGGACCAGCCGTTCAGGCGTTCCGGTCTTCCCGTCCTGATCGGTATGGCGGTGACTTTCGCGGTGCTGGCAAGCCTCGCGACCGTGGGCGGGGCGTGGCTGGTCGGGATCAATCAATATGGTCGTTATGCGGCGATGCTGCTGCTGTTGCTGATGGGATTTGCGCTGGTCTTTCCCGCTTTGTCAAATCGATTGATGCGTCCGTTCGTTGCTTTCGGCGGAAGATTGCAGCAACGCGCCGACCGGCAGGCCAGCATCAAGGGTTCGCTGCTGCTGGGCGTCGCGGTGGGATTTTTGTGGGCGCCCTGTGCCGGGCCGATTCTGGGCTTGCTGCTGGCCGGCGCGGCCTTGAGCGGCGCGAATCTTTACAGTGCCACGCTGCTGCTGGCATTCGCCGCAGGCGCAGCGAGTTCGCTGGCAGTGGCTTTGCTGGCGGGCGGACGGGTGTTCAGCATGATGAAGCGCAGCCTGGGGGCGGAAGAATGGCTGCGGCGCGGATTGGGTGTCGCCGTACTTGCCGGGGTAGTGGTCATCGCGCTGGGCTGGGATACGCGTTTCCTTGCTCAATTCTCATTCCTGAACACCGCAAATACCGAACAGCAACTGATCGAGCGTTTGGCCGACAAACCGGCAGCCGTGCATGCAGAGGACAGCAAGATGGCACCGCCATTCACCGGCGCGACGCGTTGGCTGAATTCTCCCGAACTGAGCATCGAGATGCTGCGCGGCAAAGTTGTGCTGGTGGATTTCTGGACCTACTCGTGCATCAACTGTCTGCGCACTTTGCCTTACCTGAAGGCATGGGACGCGAAATATCGCAGTCAGGGGCTGGTGATCGTCGGCGTTCACTCGCCGGAGTTCGCATTTGAAAAAGATGCAGGCAATGTCGAAATGGCTATCCGCGACTTGAGCATCAAATACCCGGTGGCGATGGATAACCAGTACGCGATCTGGAATGCCTACAAGAACGAATATTGGCCGGCGCATTATCTGATCGATGCGCAGGGGGTGATCCGCGACCAGCATTTCGGCGAGGGCAAATATCAGGAAACCGAGCAGATGATCCGGGCGCTGCTCAAGGAAGCGCATCAGGGCATGCTTGTGATGGACGATGAATTGGTAAAGGTGGCTGGATCGGGTGCCACAGCCGCGCCTTCTGCATTCTCGCGCTCACCTGAAACCTATCTGGGTTATGCGCGCCAGGAACATCTGGCCTCGCCCGAGCCGATCAGGAAGGATGTTGCGCAGCATTACAGCGCACCGCAGTCACTGGTGATCAATCAATGGACATTGAGCGGGGAATGGCTGGTGTCTGCCGAATCCTCCGCCTTGCAAAAATCCGGGGGTGCGATCAGTTACCGGTTCCGCGGCCGCGACCTGCATCTGGTGCTTGGTTCGCGCAGCGGCAAGCCGGTTCGATTCAGGGTCACACTGGACGGGGCCGCGCCTGGAGCGGATCACGGCGTGGATATCGATGCGCAGGGCAATGGCGTGATACGCGAGCAGCGCCTGTATCAACTGGTCAGGCAAAGCGGAAAGATCGAGGACCGCACTTTCCGCATCGAATTTCCTGAAGCAGGCGCTGAGGCGTTCGCATTCACTTTCGGTTGAAAACAAGGAGTACCGATATGATCAAGACTATATATATAAGCCGTATGTGGCATGCTGCATGTGTTGGCATCCTGGTAGTTACGGCGGCACTTGTTTCGGTCCAGGCGAGGGCGGGTGAACGGGTGCCTGACACGATATCCGCTACAGGACAGTGGCTGAATTCGCCGCCACTGACCAGGGAGAATCTGCGCGGAAAGGTGGTGCTGGTTGAGTTCTGGACATATGGGTGCATCAATTGCCGGCACACACTGCCCTACGTCAAGGCATGGTCGGACAAATACAGCCCGCAAGGTTTGCTGGTGATCGGCGTACACACCCCGGAGTTCGCGTTCGAAAAAGACCGTGGCAATGTCGAGCGCGCGGTCCGTGAACTGGGGATCACCTACCCGGTGGTGATGGACAACGAGTATGAGATTTGGAATTCGTACAAGAACAGATATTGGCCCGCGCAATATCTGATGGATGCGCAAGGCCAAATCCGCCATAAACATTTTGGCGAAGGGGCGTATCAGGAAACCGAGAAGATGATACAAAAATTGCTGGCAGAGGCCCAACAAGGATCGGCCGCTGTCAGGCGATGATCCGGATTTCACTGCCCGGTTCTCTCCGGCAGACAAATTTCAAGAGGAGTATTACCATGACCAATATAAAATTCAGTGATCTTTTCCAGGCAAAGACATTCTGGTTGATCGTATTCATGAGCGCGATTCCATTTTCTGCCGCGGCAGCCGACAAAGCGGTATCATCCCAACAAACCGCGGTATTCGCCGGAGGCTGTTTCTGGGGTGTGGATGCGGTGTTCAAGCACGTCAAAGGTGTTTCCAGGGTTGAGTCCGGCTATTCAGGCGGCAAGGCGGCAACGGCGCATTACGAACAGGTCAGCAATGGCGATACCGGACATGCCGAATCGGTGCGTGTCCGTTTCGATCCGGCACAGGTTTCGTATCAGCAATTGCTGGAAGTGTTTTTCAAGGTGGCGCACGACCCCACGCAACTGAATCGCCAGGGTCCCGATTACGGCACCCAATACCGCTCGGCGATCTTTTACACCAGTGCTGAGCAACAGAAGGTAGCGCAAAGTTATATCAAGAAGCTTACCGATGCGCGCACATTTTCCGATCCCATCGTCACCCAGCTTGTTCCACTGGAGCAGTTCTACCCGGCCGAGGACTACCACCAGAACTATCTGGCATTGCATCCCTATCAGCCTTATATCGTTTTCAACGATATGCCCAAGCTGGAACAATTGCGCAAACAATTTCCTGCGTTGTACCACTGAGGGGATCATCCGGGAAACGGCAAGTTCAGGCAGATTTTTCTCGCGCGCGTTGGCTGCGCTGCCCTGCAAAGCATAAAATTCATGGGGCCAGTGAGTTCTCGCTTTATCGGGCAGATTGTGTAATATCTGCATGATATGAATTGCTTCCGGCGAAAATCCATTTGGCTATCCAGACTTGTTTCCGGAGTGTTGCCCGGCATCGCGTTTTTGTTTCCGCCTGGATTGCTGGCTGCAGAGCAGACCGATCAGACCGCAATGCCGCTTAATTTCCTTTCAAAACTCGATGCCCCGCGTGATTATGT
>QJWF01000121.1 GCA_003235435.1 Nitrosomonadales bacterium | reverse complement strand
CCGCAGCCAACTGAAGCATGACATTCATCTCTTTCTCTTCCCACACCACATAATTAGGTAACCCGCGCTTAACTTGTAATGAATTCAATCCCAGATATTTTCAATCCCAGATATTTTCAATCCCGCCCATTGTCCCGGTAATTTCCGGGTCTGCCAGGGCATCGTTCGGCCAGATCGGCCCATTAGCTCGCGATTTTACGGAGACGGCTTCACTGATACAGAAGGATATGCCAACCGCGATAATGCAAGCGTATCACTTCAGCCAGCATGATTATGGCTAATTATGCGGGCCAATCACAGGCCATTTCAGAGAAAAATACAAAGATATTTCGGATCAATGATGTATCCGCAGCTTCAAAGCACCCGCAAAGGATATTTGACACATGCTATCGTCGCTTCCTGCCGATCTTCGATCTCGGAAACAAGACATTGAGTGGCGCAAGCATTCCATACGTGAAAAACAAAACATTTACCCCGGCTTCGCTTGAATACCGAAATCCCAGCATGCATTTTCCGGAATTGTTTGAATGTCGAGATGCCAATTGACTTCACTCAAAGCTGGGAGATAGACTCGATGCGACTGCACAGCTTGCCTTCGTGTTGCCACAGGAGCGCAGATCAGGCGAAAACCAAGGAGGAAAAATGAACTGGATGAATCTCAAAAAAGCCGGCATCGCTGCAGCGGTGGTCTTGCTGGCGGGCTGCGCCGGTGCAAGGGTTTCACAGGTTGTCGAAGTTCCTGCGCGGCAGTCCGGCATGGCAGATTCCAGGAAACTGGCGGTTTTCTATTTCAACGGCGATATCGATGGCACCATCACCGCCCAGGTTGAATCGTATTTGAGCAAGATTACGGTGCGCGGCGCGCCGTATTTCGAAGTGCTCGAGCGTGAAATGCTCGACAAAATCATCGATGAACAGCGTATGGTTTCCAGTTCCGGTTATTTTGACGAAAACGACGCGGTAAAGCTCGGCAAACTTTCCGGAGCCGACACGCTGATCATGGGCAGTGCAAGCATGCCACCCGTCTCGTCGCGCTATTACAGAAAAGCGGTGGATTACTGCCTGGACAAACAGTGCACGAAAAAGGAAACGCGCTATAAATCATGTGTGGACATGTCCGCCAACGCCGATCTGACCCTCAAGGCAGTCAGCGTGCAACGGGGCAGCATCATCTTTACCCAGTCTTATTCAGGCAAGGCCAGCAATACCGATTGCGGGGAAAGGCACAGCAAGAACGAAACCGATCTGCGCAACGAAGCCATCGCTAAAATATTGTCCAATTTGCGCAAGGATGTGGCGCCTTATCAGGTCACGCTCAGCATCGAGTTCATGGAAAAGGATGATTCCATGAGTCCCGCTACCAAGGCAAAGCTCGAGGGTGCCATGGAATACATCAGGCAAAAACGCGTGGATCGCGCCTGCGAAATTTTCAAGGATGCGCTTGCAGGCGACAACAACTCACCCGCGCTGTACTACAACCTGGGTGTCTGCGCAGAAATAGAAGGCGAGCTCGACAAAGCCGAGGATCTCTACAAGCAATCAGAAAGAAAAGCTTCCAAACCGATAAGATTGATCAGTGAAGCGATCAACCGCGTCAGGATGACGAGATCGAACCAGAACGAGCTGAGCAGGCAGATACATTAGCCGGGAAATAGCCTGATGCCCGGCAACTGCTGTTGGCTAACTGCGATCCCGGGTCTCGTGGCGCTATTCGGGCCCGGCATCTTTGCCTGATTTGCCTACCCGCTCCCTGAGTTCCTTCCCGGCTTTGAATTGAGGCACGTATTTCGCGGGCACCTTGACTGATGCGCCATTTTTCGGATTACGTCCGTTGCGCGGCGGACGGTAATTCAGCGAAAAGCTGCCGAATCCGCGAACCTCTACGCGCCCGCCTTTCGATAACGTACTGGATAACGCATCAATGATTACTTTGGTGCCAAGTTCCGCATCCTTCACTTGCAATTGCGGATGCAACTCGGCCAGACGTGAAACAAGATCGGAACGGTTCATATCGACTTCATACTTCCTGTTCTATTGCATCCGCCCTGAAAAACAACTTCATTGGGCGCACATCAGAAAATAGTGGCTTCCGCAGCCGTACTTCATGTTCGTTCGGCAACAAGGCCGATTGTTGGAATGGAGAATCCGAAGACTAATTCCTACTGCCCCACTCGCTCTAACCGGCTGGTCACGCCAAAATACAGAGCGCCCATTCCAAAAAAAGCCAGCAGCAGGATGGGTATGATTGGCATGATCAAAAAAGCAATAAAGTATTTCATATTCATCACCATTGCATTTACGACTGCATGAGTACCACATATGCATGCAATAATCGCGCCATGGTTTCATTGATACTTCAAGTGCTTGTTTTTAATATAAGTTACTACTGCGGATTCTACTGAACCCGCATCGTGTTTCCTACATAATGGAAATCAGGGGGAGCAATAAATGTGCGATTCCCCGAAATCAGGAAATCATCTCTCCTCAAATTATGAAAGAGGAAGGGCTTCTGATGGCTGCTACCGTTTGTCGATCCGGCTCTCGGAGGGATCAATTATCTTTTTCCCGAAAAATGCCCCTGCGAACCAGGAGCCAACCATAGATCGCTGCGTTGATGGCAATCACCATCCCGGCAAGTACCAACTGGATTTCTCTGGTCAGACCGGCAGGATAGATGATCTCCAGAAGATAATGCTCGATGAAACTCTCTGTGTAGCCGGCCTGACCCGCCTTGATCCGAAGCGAGTTCTCCAATTGCGTGAGCGGGCAACTGCGGCCGGTCAACTCAACAAAGAACGCCCAAGCGGCTACCGGGACATGCACTAACGGCACCCATCTCCGCCATGTAGCGAATGCGGCACCCAGCACGGCGAACAGGATGAAGGCCAGATGGAGCAGTAAAACAAGGTCGGCCGCCAAACGGAATGACATGTTCTCGAGCGCGAGACGGAAGGTGCCTATCGGTTGCCGCTGCCTTCGTCATCCTCGAGCAATACATCCCTGACCTGATTGCCGGGAACAGGCAAGGCCGGCGCTTCGTCCAGACTGATCGGTGCGCGCGCTTGTTGATCAGACAGGATCCTGTCCACTTCCTCTCTGGAATATGGCTTGCCTTTGTCGCCGGGCGAAACCTCACCAGCACATTTTGCAATTTCCAGATTGGATTGCAGCTCGAGGCAGTACCTGAGATCGTCCGGGCCATCGTCTTCTGCCCAGGCAACCGGTGCCGCAATCAGCAGCGTTATGGCAAGAAACGGCGGGAGTTTACACATACCTGTTCTCCTGAATTTACCGCGAAAATACACATGAGGCAACGCATGATGCGCATGATCAGCAGGATCGGCTGGAACTGATATTCATCATGCAGTTTTGTCAGGCAAAAAACAAGTCTGCTCCCTGACATTCGAAACCGGATCCTTCGCTTACGAACGTGCAGGCTCAGCCAACCCTCTGTATGGCAGACTCCGTTACCCAATAAACCTGCTTGTGCCCGCTTGCCGCAAGCCCGGCCGCTCTCTCCTCTGCCGAATTTCGGTCATCGAACGTTTCAACCAGGAACTCGTTGCCGTTGTCGTCCAGGCGCCAGACCTGATAGACGCGATATTCCGGCTGTTCCTGTTGGTTCACTGTTTGCGTCCGTTCATTTTCTGAATATCCAGAACAGAATCGACAGCACCAGTGAAATGATGATGCTGCTGGTCACCGGAAAGTAAAAGCTGAATCCCTTGCGCTCGATACTTATATCGCCGGGAAGGTGTCCAAACCCCAGCCTGGACAGCCAGGGCCATGCCAATCCAGCCAGAATGAAAATGATGCCGATAATGATCAGCCACTTTGCCATGGTCGACCTCCCGTTCGGATCGTCAATACTCCGCATGACGGATTTCATACTCACACCAGCCGGCCGCTGCGCAGGCAGCGTACCAGTATTTTGCTAGTCGCCCTTTTTCGAGAAACTCATCAACAACCTGATCGCATTGGTCTTGTTGTTGACCGCGATCGATTTGTCCAGTTTCCCCCCGAATACCTCCACAAACCCGGGAAGTTGACCAGGCTTGGTGTTTTCAAGATTCT
>QJWF01000034.1 GCA_003235435.1 Nitrosomonadales bacterium | reverse complement strand
GAATATCGCGACGAAGAAACCGGGAACCATATCGTGCGCATGGCCAAATATTCTCGACTGATCGCGGAGGGACTGAGCCTTGAAGAAGAGCGTTGCGACTTGATCGAGGTTGCTGCCCCGATGCATGATATCGGTAAGATCGGTATTCCCGATCATATACTGCAGAAACCCGGCAGGCTCACCGCGGATGAACTCCGCGTCATGAAAACCCACCCATTGATCGGCTTCCAGATCCTCCAGAACAGTCCTTCAAAATACCTCAGTATGGGGGCAGAAATCGCATTGTCGCATCACGAAAAATTCGATGGCAGCGGTTACCCGTATGGCGCGCAAAAAGAAGAAATTCCCCTTGAAGCCCGTATTGTTGCGGTTGCAGATGTCTTCGACGCGCTAACTTCGCGTCGCCCATACAAAATAAGCTGGTCCAACGAAGCTGGATTGGCATACCTGACCACTAACAAAGGCAAGCATTTCGACCCGGAATGCGTGGATGCCTTCACTGCTCAATTCAGCAAGGCATGCCTTATCCAGCAGCAAATCCAGGATATTGCTGAACCCCTTCCCGAACAGCTCTCCATATGACCCGGATGCTGGAAAATATTTTCCGGCAACTGCGGGAAAAATTCCCGGGTTATGGCAGTGAACATGAACAGGCACTGGTGCGCATCGTCATATCGCTGCTGGTCTTAATCTATTTAAGTTACCAGCTGTTGTCTACAAAAGAATCTTCCTTGATCAGGCCGCTCTTCATCGTTTCCTCGCTGTATTTTCTGTATGCGATTGTGCTGACATTTGCCATCTTCCAAAGCAGTAAGCCTTCAGAAAGCAGGCAATTCCTCAGCTTGGTAGGCGATATCAGCGCGATCACCTACGGAATGTACATGAACGGGGATGTGGGCTCGGTATTCTTCGGCATTTACCTTTGGGTCACGGTGGGAAACGGACTGCGCTACGGCTCAAAGGCGCTGCTCAGGGCGCAGGCACTGAGCGTACTTGGTTTTGTTACTGTTGTTGTGTTCAACGATTACTGGTCTTTGCATTTCACGCTCGCGATAGGACTGCTGCTCACTCTGATCTCGATCCCGCTGTTCACTTTTTCCCTGCTTGGACGGCTGAACAAAGCCATCGTCCGCGCCGAGGAGGCTAGCAAGGCAAAAAGTTATTTCCTGGCCAACATGAGCCACGAAATGCGCACTCCGCTGAACGGTGTCATCGGCGCCAGTGACCTGATACTGGGCACGCCCCTGAATGCCGAACAAAAGGATCTGGTCAAGACTTTGCGAAATTCCGGTCGCGTTCTCCTCAAGCTCATCGAGAACGTACTTGATTTTTCCAAGATAGAGAGCGGCAAGCTCGAGGCCAACATAGTGGATTTCGACTTGCATAGCCTGATCAACAACACCATGGACATGTTTGCATCACAGGCTGAAAAGAAAGGGTTGCGGCTGTATATGCACGCCTCTCCCGAGACCTGTTTTCTGCTGCGCGGGGATGCGCAGCATTTGCGTCAAGTCGTCATAAATCTGGTTGGAAACTCGATCAAATTCACAAAGGCTGGGATGGTGGAGTTGCGGGTAAGTACGCTAATTCAGGATTCATCATCCGCTCGCCTCAGGTTTGAAGTAGTGGATACCGGGATCGGCATACCCCAGGAGTCGCAGCGAACAATTTTCGAAAGTTTCACCCAAGCTCACGCGAATACCACAAGCAGCCAGGGTGGAACCGGGTTGGGAACTACGATCTCGAAACAGCTCGTCGAATTCATGGGCGGGCAGATCGGCTTGCACAGCGAAGTGGGCAAAGGCAGCTTGTTCTGGTTCGAACTTCCGTTCGAAAAGCAGCCGGAAAGCAGGGTACTCGATGAAGTGCGGACACTGCGCCAGATTCGAGTGATCGGGGCGGGTATATCTGGAAGCGAGCAAGCAGCCATTGCAAATCATCTTTCCAGCTGGGGAACGCAATTTGAGCATGCAGAAACCCCTGCCCAGCTGTTCAAACTTCTCGGGAAGTCTGCTTCGGACGGGTTGCAAAACCATGTAGTACTGTGCCGGCCACAATCACTGGGCATGAATGCCGGGGAATTTGCGACACATATATGGGCAGAATATTCCACCAGCAATGTATCTCTGATACTTATAGTTTCGGATCCGG
Source organism: Nitrosomonadales bacterium (assembly GCA_003235435.1). Lineage (GTDB taxonomy): Bacteria > Pseudomonadota > Gammaproteobacteria > Burkholderiales > Gallionellaceae > Gallionella. The sequence goes on along the minus strand of QJWF01000034.1, from coordinate 1,931 downwards.
CAATTAACGATCTGGAAGAACTTCTCAAAATGGGATACTCATGCCTGCTGAAGTCGCCTATAGACAAGACGCTGCTGTTCAACGCTCTGCACGGCGCTCTCCCCTCGGAAGCCGTATCACCAGAAGTCGTATCGTTCGTTGATCACTACGAGCGCAACAGCAGGGAGAAACGCAGGCTCAATATTCTGGTGGCAGAAGACAACGCGACGAACCGAAAGATCATTTCGAAAATACTCGAATTTGCCGGACACAGCGTGGACCTGGTTGAGAATGGCGATCTTGCTCTGGATATGCTGGAAAACAAACGCTATGACATGGCGATCATGGACATGCATATGCCGGTTATGGCCGGAATCGAAGCAATGAAAATCTACCGGATGAGCAACAGGAGTGAACCGCGCATGCCGTTCGCAATTCTGACCGCCAGTGCAACTGTCGAAGCAAGGAATGAATGCGAAGCGGCCGGTGTCGATGCATTTCTGACCAAACCCATAGACGCGCATACCCTGCTCGATACCGTGGCACTGCTTACCTCAACGACTGACCACAATGTGACGGGTTTGCCAAGGGCCGATCAGGTATCCACCGAAACTGGGGGACAGCCTGCCGCGGACGAACAGATTATAAACAAGAAAACACTGCATCACCTCAGATTGCTTGGGGCAATGAGCGACAATTTCCTGGATAGCGTGATACATGGGTTTTTTCAGGAGGGCGAACAACTTCTGGTATCGATGAACAAGGCGCTACAGCATAACGAATATGAGCAATTCAAGGAACTGGCCCATGCGCTGAAAGGAAGCTCGGGCAACCTGGGAGCTGAAGCATTGTTCCGGATATGCCGCGAAATCTCGCAATCAAATCACACCGACCTGCAGTCTTCGGCAGAAGATCTGTTGAAGAAGGCACGCGGCTGCTTTAACGACACCAGGCAAGCGATGATCCGGTATCTTGATGAACATCGGCAAGCTTTGGGGTCATGACACCAGCGTTATTTCTGTTTTTCTTCGAGCAGCAATGGATTTTTGTGCAGGGTCGCCGGAATTCTGCTCCGCTGCCATTTTTCCGAAAAGTTTTTCCTGCGAACGCTGGAAGCGGTCCATAACCTTGAGATCCCTCTCCGTCAGTTGCAGCGCCGCTTCGACCCAGATATGGGTTATATCCATCATCTCCTGATAGGTCACAGGATTGAAACGATGCCGCGCCTTTTGCAGCGCCATGTATCCATTTGAGCTGCGCGCCTGTTTTGCAACGTAGTTTCGCACTGCCTCTACGCCTTGTCCTTCTTCCGCCAGCACATCAACCAGTCCGAGTTCATGAAGTTCTTCGGCCGAATATATTTTCCCGCTCATTATCATCCTCTCGGCTTGAGTTACCCCGATTTTTCTTGCTGCCATACTGAAGGCACCATGGCCGGGTATCAGATTGAACAGCATTTCCGGAAAACCCATCTTGGTACTGCGTTCTGCAATGATCACATCGCTGGACAGCGCTGCCTCGAGTCCGCCCCCCAACGCGTCGCCCTGAACAAGTGAAATGGTGATCAATGGAAAGCCGTAGTGGCTCGTCCTGGTATATATCACATCCAGGCATTTTGCCGAGTATTTCAGCAAAGCCTGGCGATCCTTGCTTTTGATCAGCGAAGAGAACAATCCGAGATCACCGCCGAGATTAAATACACCCTTTGTCAGCGAAGCTGCAACTGCATAGCGCACAGCATGCAACTGGTCCCCGACCCTTATCTTGCCACCTGATTTCTTGAGGATTTTCTGGTGGTGATCAAGATCATCCAGCAATTCCTGGTGGCAGCAGGGTATTCCTTGCGGATTCATCTCGGTCCACAACACACCGTGCTCGGGATCGAACCTGGTGGAAATATGAGCGTATTTAATTTCCAGCGGGTTGATATCAAAAGGTAAAATTTCCAGCTG
>QJWF01000208.1 GCA_003235435.1 Nitrosomonadales bacterium | reverse complement strand
AACACCATGCAATGAAACCACAGGTCGGCGGTTTCATACACAAGATGGGACTTGTCGCTGGCCTTGCTCGCAAGGATGACCTCAGTCGCTTCTTCGCCGATTTTTTTCAGGATGGCATCTTCACCTTTGCTGAAAAGTTTTGCGACATACGAGCTTTGAGAAGACGCATGTTTGCGAGTCTCCAGCATTTTCGTAAGACGTTGCAATATATCCTGACTCATTTTTTGTAAATCTCCCCCGGGGATTTCAGTACCGTATCAACTTCAATCCAACGGCCGTTTTCCAAACGACTGTAGAAGCAACTCTCACGGCCGGTATGGCAGGCTATGCCGCCCAGTTGCTCAACTTGCAGAAGGATCACATCGCCGTCGCAATCGAGGCGTATCTCTTTTATTTTCTGGAAGTGCCCGGATTCTTCGCCCTTGTGCCACAGTTTCTTGCGAGAACGCGACCAATACACAGCCTCGTTATTCTGCCAGGTCAATTTCAGGGCCTCGCGGTCCATCCATGCCACCATAAGCACTCTCCCGGTAACTGCATCCTGAGCTATGGCTGGAACCAATCCTTCCTCTGACCAGTTTACCTTGTTCAACCAGTTATCGCTCATAAACGCACCTCGATGCCCTGTGCTGCCATGAACTGCTTGGCCTGCAACACGGTATATTCGCCGAAGTGGAAAATGCTCGCCGCCAGCACCGCATCCGCTCCGCCCTTTTTAATTCCATCGGCAAGATGCTGAAGGTTACCCACCCCTCCACTGGCGATCACCGGGATTTCCAATGCGTCCGTCACCGCGCGGGTCAGAGCAAGATCGAATCCGTTCTTCTGTCCATCCCTATCCATGCTGGTCAACAGTATTTCACCCGCACCCAGGCTTTGTACTCTTTTCGCCCATGCTATTGCATCCAAGCCCGTAGTCTTGCGTCCGCCATGGGTGTACACTTCCCAGCGCCCGTCCGCTACCTGCTTTGCATCGATGGCCACAACGATGCACTGTGAACCATAGCGTCCCGCTGCATCCTCCACCAGTTGCGGGTTCAGCACCGCTGATGTGTTGATGCTGACCTTGTCGGCACCTGCATTCAGCAAATTCCGCACGTCCCCCACTTCGCGAACTCCGCCGCCAACTGTCAACGGAATGAATACCTGCGACGCGACTTGCTCGATGATGCGGAAGATTATCCCCCTGTCATCGGAACTTGCCGTGATATCTAGAAATGTAAGCTCGTCAGCGCCCTGCTCGTCATAGCGACGCGCTATCTCAACCGGGTCTCCTGCATCGCGTAATTCTACAAAACTTACGCCTTTTACCACTCGCCCGGCTGTGACATCCAGACATGGAATAATTCGCTTGGCTAGCATGAGCAAGTACGAAAACCTGTCCGCGAAACCGTATTGACCGGCAATTTCGTTGAAGTTCCTTTCCGAACTGCATCGAATGGCAATACAAAGTCCACGTTGCACTCCAACTCGCTTCCCCCGCTAAGCGTTACGGTAAGCCTTTGCATCGAAAGTGTCATATGATGGATTGTGTCAACTCATCTGCAAGTGCCTGCGCTGCCTTGAAATCCAGAGTGCCCTCATAGATAGCTCTCCCAGTAATCGCGCCGGTGATGCCTTCCGCCTGTACTGCGCACAGCGCTCGTACATCTTCCAGATTGGTGATGCCGCCGCTGGCGATAACCGGCACGTGCAAGGGGCTTGCCAGCTCCACGGTGGCCGGAATGTTCACACCGGTCAGCATGCCGTCGCGCCCGATGTCTGTATATATGACGGCTTCGACACCATAGCCCTCGAAGCGCTGCGCCAAATCCGCCACATCATGTCCGGTCAATTTAGACCAGCCATCCACCGCCACTTTGCCTCCTTTTGCATCCAGCCCCACCATGATATGCCCGGGAAAGGCGTCACAAGCCTCATGCAGAAAGCCTGGGACCTTCACTGCAGCGGTACCGATGATGATGTAAGTGACGCCGATGTCGAGATAGCGTTCTATTGTTTCAAGGTCGCGAATCCCGCCACCCAACTGTATGGGTACTTCGTTGTCGCCTATCGCTTCTATAATGCCGCGCACGGCAACCTCATTCTTCGGCTTGCCGGCGAATGCTCCGTTCAAGTCCACCAGATGCAGACGGCGCGCGCCCTGTTCCAACCAGTGTTGTGCCATTGCAGCGGGATCTTCGGAAAACACCGTGGCATCTTCCATCACCCCCTGTTTGAGACGCACACATTGACCATCTTTCAAATCGATCGCAGGAATAATAAGCATGGCAGTAAGTTAACTATGGATTCCACAACATAAAGTTATTCAGCAGTTTCAGCCCCGCTGCTTGGCTTTTCTCCGGATGGAATTGCACCCCGAACAGATTTTCTCGGGCCACCGCGCATGCAAAAGGCTGCGGGTAGTCACTGGTGGCTTGCACGACTGATTCGTCATACGGCCGCACATAATAGCTGTGCACGAAATAAAAACGCGCATCCTGCTCTATGCCATCCCACAAGGGATGCCGGACGTGATGAACCTGATTCCAGCCCATGTGCGGAACCTTGAGCTTGTTTCCCTGTGCGTCATGCATATCGCTGGCAAACCGAACCACTTCGCCACGCAGGATTCCCAGACCGGCAACATTTCCTTCGTCACTGCGCTCGCACAACATTTGCATCCCGATGCAGATTCCAAGAAAAGGTTTGCTTCCCGCGGACTGCAGAACCGCCTCGCGCAACCGGCGCGCATCCATTTCACGCATGCAATCAGGCATCGCTCCTTGGCCCGGGAATACGACGCGACCTGCACCCGCAATCACACCTGCGTCATCCGTGACGATAATTTCGGCATAAGGCGCCACATGGCGCAAGGCCTGCTCGACCGAGCGCAAGTTACCCATACCGTAATCCACAACAGCAACATCAACCATTTGAAATTGAAATTATAGTGATCCCTTGGTGGAAGGCATGACACCAGCCATACGCGGATCGAGCTCCAGCGCCACGCGCAGCGCGCGGCCGAATGCCTTGAAAATCGTTTCAGCCTGGTGATGAGCATTGTTTCCCGCGAGGTTATCTACGTGCAGTGTCACCAGGGCGTGGTTGACAAAACCCTGGAAGAATTCATTGATCAGATCGACATCGAATTCCCCGACGCTGGCACGTACGAATTCGCAATTGAATACCAGACCGGGACGACCCGAAATGTCCAGCACCACGCGCGACAACGCTTCATCTAGGGGAACATATGCATGGCCGTAGCGACGCAACCCTTTTTTGTCGCCAATCGCCTGGTTAAAGGCCTGTCCCAGCGTTATGCCAATGTCTTCAACGGTGTGATGCGCATCAATGTGCAAATCACCCTTGGCACGAATGTTCATGTCAAGCAGACCATGGCGTGCGACCTGGTCGAGCATGTGATCGAGAAACGGCAATCCGGTTTCGAACTCCGACTTGCCGCTTCCGTCAAGATTTAGCTCGACGCTGATCCTGGTTTCAAGGGTGTTGCGGTTTACCTTCGCACTACGCATGGTTTGGCCTTATGCGGTTTGATTGATGGTTTCTCGTAATGCATCTATGAATTGTTCGTTCTCAGCCTGTGTACCGACTGTCACGCGCAGGCAGCCCTTTAACATAGGATGTCCGCCGTCAAGATTCTTGACAAGCACACCGCGCTGCTTCAAGCCGTTGAACACCACATTCGCTTCCGCCACGCGGAACAGCAGAAAATTTGCCTCGCTGGGGTAGACTTGCACAGCTGGCATCTCGTCCAGCTGGCTATACAACAAAGCGCGATCCAGCTTTATTTGTTCCGCCTGGCGCAGCAACACTTCGTGGTGCCCCAACAATTTTCCCGCGACCAACTGCGTAAGCACACCTACATTATACGGCAAGCGAAGCTTTTCCAACTGCTCCAGCCAAGCATTGCTGCCTGCCAGAAAACCCAGGCGCAATCCTGCCATGCCGAGCTTGGAAAAGGTACGCATCACCAGCAGATTTGGATAGCTTGTCAGGTGCGGGATGAAGCTGCCACTGGCAAAGGCATAATACGCCTCATCCACCACCACCAAACCTGGCGACGCCTCTATGATCTGATTGACATCAGTGGAGGAAAAGAGATTTCC
>QJWF01000123.1 GCA_003235435.1 Nitrosomonadales bacterium | reverse complement strand
AATCTACCGTTTGTCGCAGGCATATTAAAGATATATCTTTTCGTCGATCCATGAAAAAAAGCACCGCATACATTTTGCAAGTCAGGCCAAAGATTCCGGCTCGCTTGGCACGTCTTGAAGATTTGGCAAACAACCTCTGGTATAGCTGGGATCGTCCGACCCGCGCTTTGTTTGCAAGTCTGCATCAGGGTTTATGGAAGGCCACCGGTCAGTGTCCCAAGGCATTTATGAAGCGCGTGGACGAACAGCGGCTGCTTAATGCTGCCGACGACCAGGTGTTCATCGGCAATTTCAACCGTGTATTGGCGGCTTATGACACCTACCACGATAATCGCTCACCGGCATCAGGGTCTGACTGGCTGCGGAAGGACGACTTGATCGCCTATTTCTGTGCCGAATTCGGTTTCCACGAAAGTTTTCCAATCTACTCGGGTGGCCTCGGCATACTGGCCGGCGACCACTGCAAGGCGGCGAGCGATTTGCGCCTGCCGTTCATCGGAGTGGGTCTGCTGTACCGCCAAGGTTATTTTCATCAAACGATAGACAGCGAAGGCAATCAGATCGCAACCAACAGCGATTCACATTTTGCAGACTTGCCCATCACGGCGGCAAGGCGTGTTGACGGCACAGATGCATATACTTCGATTAATTTGCCGGGGCGCAAGCTTGATATCAAGATTTGGCAAGCCACGGTCGGCCATATCACGCTGTACCTGCTCGACACGGATCTGGAAAGCAACAGCCCGCACGATCGGGATATCACACACCGCCTGTATGGCGGTGACAAGGTTATGCGCATCGAGCAGGAGATCGTGCTGGGCATCGGAGGCGTGGCTGCTCTGCATGAGCTGGGACTGAAGCCGACGGTCTGGCACATCAATGAAGGCCATGCGGCATTCCTGGTTTTGGAGCGGATGCGCCATAAAATCGCCAATGATGGCCTTAAATTTCCAACGGCGCTTGAGGCTGTAGCGGTTAACACGATCTTTACAACGCACACTCCGGTGCCGGCAGGACATGATTATTTCAGCGAGGGCATGGTTCAGGATTACTTCGAGCACTATTTTTCCGAACTCAAACTCACCCGCGACGAGTTTTTGTCGTTGGGAAGAACCAAGGATAGCCCCGATTTCAACATGACGGCACTGGCAATACGCTGCACACGTTTTAGCAACGGCGTATCGCGAATCCATGGCGACGTGTCTTCGGTGATATGCGGCGACATGTGGCCGGAAATCGAGCATCAGGAAAATCCGATGACTTATATCACCAACGGTGTACATGCCCCGTCTTTCCTTGCTTCAGAGTGGATCGATGTGCTGGAGCGTCATCTCGGAGTGGAATGGAGCGCCCGAATGAATGACGTGGAATTCTGGAAAGGTGTCGATAAAATCCCTGATCACCTGTTCTGGAGCGTACGCCAAACCCTGAAGGCGCAGATGTTGAGCATGGTGCGGGAACGTATCACCACGCAGCATTTCCGCAACCATGGTTCAGAGGCGCACTTGGATCGCCTTCTGAAATACGTCAATCCGGACAATCCGAATATCCTGACCATCGGTTTCGCACGACGTTTTGCAACATACAAGCGTGCCACGATGTTATTCGGCGACCTCGATTGGTTGAGGGAAATCCTGCACAACCCCGAACGTCCGGCGGTATTCATCTTTGCGGGAAAAGCACACCCTGCGGATATTCCGGGGCAAGACCTGATCCGGCATATAACACATATTGCCAAGATGCCGGAGTTCATTGGAAAAATCTTGATGGTGGAAGGCTACGATCTTGGCCTGTCCCGCATGATGGTTTCTGGCGTAGATGTGTGGCTGAACAATCCGCTTTACCCTCTGGAAGCCAGTGGCACATCCGGAATGAAAGCCGGCATTAATGGCACTATCAATCTGTCGATACTGGATGGTTGGTGGGGCGAGAGCTATGACGGTGCGAACGGGTGGGCGATCAAGCCGGTATCGGAATTGCTGGGCGAAGAGGCGCGAACCCGTGAGGAGACCCGCACGCTCTACGAGTTGCTGCAAGACCAGGTCGTCCCCCTTTATTATGAGCACGGCAAGATGGGATTTTCGCCAAACTGGGTAAAGATGGCCAAGCGCTCGATGGCTACGATCATGCCGCGCTTCAACTCAAAACGGATGGTGGGTGAATATCTCGCCAAATGTTACCTGCCCGCCAGCAGGCAGCATCGATTGTACAAGCAGAACCAGTATGAAAATTCACATGTTATCGCCGCATGGAAGGCAAGAATCCGCCATGCATGGCCGGGAGTCGAACTGCGTCGCATCGATGCCGGACTGCAGGAAATCAGGTTTGGCGAGAGCCTTCATTTCGAGGTCGGGGTCAAGCTGAACGGCCTCAAGCCCAACGATGTGGTCGTCGAGATGTTGCTGGGTTTTTCCAGCAACGGGAAACAATTGCGCAAACCGCATCGATACAGGTTGGTTGCTACCAGCGCTACTGCGGATTCCGGAGAAAGCATTTTTGCCGCCGACGTGAAACCCGAGCACTGCGGCAAGCTTGAATATCATATTCGCGCATATCCTTTCCACGAGATGCTGACTCATCCGTTCGAGTTGGGCATGATGCGCTGGCTGTAGGCATGTATGGACTTTCCCTTTCTGTTGATCTGCCGGCAAGGTGGCTGAATTGAAAATCCTGTTTGCAACTTCCGAAGTTGCTCCTTTGATCAAGACCGGAGGGCTGGCAGATGTCAGCGGAGCATTGCCTGCCGCATTGCGCGCAATCGGTGTGGATGTTCGCGTGCTGGTGCCGGGATACAGCCAGATCATGATGCAACTTGCGCAGTACAAGTTTGAAGCGACTTTCAATGATTTGCCTGGATACCCTGCTGCAAGGCTGCTGTCCGGAATTATGCCTAACAAGGTGCCGTTGTTTGTGCTCGACTGCCCTAGCTTATATCAGCGCGAAGGCGGGCCTTATCAGGATACAGCTGGCCAGGATTGGGTGGACAATGCACAGCGCTTCGGCCTGTTGTCCAGAGTAGCCGCTGTACTTGGCAGCAACGCCTCACCACTCGGCTGGCGCCCGGATCTGGTGCATTGCAACGACTGGCAAACCGGATTGACCCCTGCCTACCTGCATTTTGCACCCGGTGCATCGCGGAGCATCATCACAATCCATAATCTTGCTTTTCAGGGCATCTTTCCAGCAACGGCGGTGCAGGCATTGCACTTGCCGAATTCCTGTTTCAGCATAAACGGTGTGGAGTTCCACGGAAATATGTCGTTTCTCAAAGCCGCTTTGTTCTACGCCGACCACATCACCACGGTAAGCCCGAACTATGCGAAAGAGATCCAGCAGGAGGGACTTGGTTTCGGCTTGCAGGGCTTGCTTACCACTCGCAGCGGAGATCTTACAGGGATACTCAATGGCATCGATACCGATGAATGGAATCCGGCAAGCGACAAACATTTGGTCGGGCACTACACCAGTAAAAACATGGCTGGCAAGGCCGCAAACAAGGAATCGCTGCAAAGCAGATTCGGTTTGAATCTGGAGCCGGAAATTCCGTTGCTCGGTGTGGTCAGCCGTATTACCGAACAGAAGGGACTGGATCTGTTGCTCGAGATTGCGCCTTTGCTGACCGAATTGCCGGTACAGTTGGCCATGCTGGGTACCGGTGACATACAGATGCAGAAGACTGCACGAGACTTGTCTCACCTTTTTCCAGGGAAGATCGGCGTGCATATCGGTTTCAGCGAAGAACTCTCGCACCTGATCGAAGGAGGGGCGGATATGTTCGTTATGCCGTCGCGTTTCGAACCTTGCGGACTCAACCAGTTTTATAGCCAACGCTATGGCACTCCGCCCATTGTCCATGCCACCGGAGGCTTGGCCGATTCTGTAGTCGATTGCACTGAAACCACGCTCAGGGATGGAACCGCCAGCGGTTTCATGTTCCATGGCATGACTGCCGACAATTTGATCTCTGCGATACGGCGCGCCCTTAAACTTTACCACGACCGGAATAAATGGATTGCCTTGTGCAAAATCTGCATGTCCAAGGATTTCAGTTGGGAAAGCAGCGCAAAGGCTTACCGGGAGGTTTACATTAAAGTGCTGGGAAAGTAGCGGG
>QJWF01000050.1 GCA_003235435.1 Nitrosomonadales bacterium | reverse complement strand
GCCTTGATCGAACTGGGATACCGGGATGCGATGAAACGCAGGGAAGAGATACTTGCGTTCCTCGACACGGACAAAATGCCCGACGGTGCAGCTTGAGAAAAACAACAAGCGCATGGTCGGCAATGTTGATTCGAACATAATGAAAAGCCTGTCCGTTAAGTGATTTAAAATAGCGAGCATGAAACCCGGAAGAAACGACCCCTGCCCCTGCGGCAGCGGAAAAAAATACAAGAATTGCTGCGGTAGTGTTGGAGCGTCCCCGAATAGTCGGGCCATGCAGCAAAGTGTCGGGCCATCCGGGAAGGACACGAAACCGGCTCCCGACACGATCAACGCACTTGTTGCCCTTTACAACGCGGGGCGCCTTGCCGAGCTTGAAAAGCAGGCTAACCTGCTGATCCGGCAATATCCCGATTCCGGCCTGGTCTGGAAATTACTGGCGGCATCGCTTCATGCCCAAGGCAAGGATCCGGTTCCAGCCCTGCAAACGGCAACCCGGCTTCTGCCGAACGATGCCGAGTCGCACTACAACCTGGGCTTTACCCTGCAAGGCCGCAAGCAACTCGACGAAGCCGTGGCAAGCTACCGGCGCGCTTTGAAGATCAAGCCCGATCTCGTCGATGCGCACTTCAATCTGGGCAATTGCCTGAAAGAACTCGGGCAACTCGACGAAGCCGTGGCAAGCTACCGGCGGACGTTGAAGATCAGGCCCGATTACGCCGACGTGCTCTGCAACCTTGGCAATGCCCTGCACGACCTTCGGCAATTCGAACCCGCCTTTGCCAGCTATCGGCAGGCGTTGGCGATCAAACCGAACGATGCCGAGTTGCACTACAACCTGGGCTATGTCCTGAAAGACCTCGGGCGGTTCGACGAAGCCATTTCATGCTACCGCCGGGCGCTGGAAATCAAGCCCGATTACGCCGAGGCACAATACAACCTGGGCAATGCCCTGCGAGACACGATGCAGTTGGATGCCGCCGCCGCTTGCTACCGCCGGGTGCTGGAGCTCGACTCGAAATACAGCAACCTCGCACTGATCGGTCTCGGCGATCTATGCATGTCGAATGGCGATATGGGCGGGGCGGAAAATTTGTATCGTCAGGTGCTGGCCAATGACGGAGAGAATATCCAGGCGCGTTACTGCCTTGCCCAGGTACGGAAGGTGAAAACGGAAGACGAGAATCTTGCCGCGCTTGAGGCAGCCGAACTCAAATCGCGCCAGCCTGGACATCAGATTCCAGACAAGACGGCGATAATGCTGCATTTCGCGCTGGGCAAGAGCTACGAGGATACCAAGCAGTATGACAAGGCGTTCCCGCATTTTCTTGAAGGCAGCCGGCTGAAACGCGCCACGTTCGACTATGACAAGAACAAGTTCGCGCGGGATTTCGATACGATCAGGCGTGTGTTCGACCAGTCTTTGCTGGAACAGTTTCGCGGTGGCGGAGACATGTCGAATGTGCCGATCTTCGTGCTGGGCATGCCCCGCTCGGGTACCACGCTTACCGAGCAGATCATCGCGAGCCATCCCGATGTGTATGGTGCAGGCGAACTGCGCGATCTGTTTTCCATCGCACATCGCTCGGCGAACGGGGTGTTCTATCCGCAAAACCTGCTGGAAATCGACAAGGCGCAGCTAGCCGCATGGGGGGCGGACTATGTTTCCGGACTTCAAAGGCGCGCGCCTGCTGCACGTCATATCACCGACAAATTACCGGGCAACTTCATCTTTACCGGTCTTATCCACCTGATGCTGCCCAACGCGAAGATCATTCATGTCAACCGCAATCCGGTCGATAACTGCATATCCTGCTTTACCCAGCTGTTCCATATAAAGAATGAGCAGACCTACAATCTGTCCGAACTGGGACACTACTACGTCCAGTACGCGCGGTTGATGGATCATTGGCGCAGCATTCTGCCTGCCGGAGCGTTTCTGGATGTACAGTACGAGGAGATTGTCGCAGATCAGGAGGCGCAGGCACGCCGCATCATCGAATATTGCGGATTGGAATGGGACGATGCCTGCCTGGATTTCCACAAGAACAAGCGTTCGGTTCGCACCGCCAGCGTGGCGCAGGTACGCCAGCCGATCTACAACTCTTCCGTCGAGAAATGGCGAAACTATGAGGGTTACCTCTCCCCTCTGCTGGAAGCGCTTGGCGACCTGGCACCGAAGCATGCCTGATTTGCAGATGGCTTGGCCGAGTCCACTGCCGGGCATCAGTCAACCAGCCTTGAGCAACCTTTGATATCCGATCACCGTATTCAGTATCTCTATAATGCTGGCGGCATCGGATAATCCTTTGCGCGGGATGCATCAATAAATGATGGCACAAAATCATTTTGGCAAGAATTCGGTTGGAGTATGATTCAGGTTCAAACGCAGTTCACATCTTTAACCACAAACAAGGAGGGTTCTAAAATGAAGAAGCAATTCCTGTTTATCCATGCGGCGGCAGTTGCATTGTTCGCCTTCCCCTTCAGTTCCCAGGCAGAATCATGGACTTGCAGCATGGGTAATAGCGTGCGCGAAATTCATATCCAGACAGATACTCCCTCCAGTCCTGTTCCTTGCAGCGTAGTCTACAAAAAGGTTACTGAAGGTGCTGAAGACCAGACACTATGGACTGCGGAAAACGATGCAGGATACTGCGAGGAAAAAGCCAAAGCTTTCGTTGAAAAGCAGGTTTCCTGGGGCTGGACCTGCGAAGAAGCAACGGGCGGAGAAAGCGCTATGACAAAACCAGGCTACTAAGTTATGCGCTAGTCAATGGCGCCATTTTAGGCGGGGGATGTTCGAACAGGGATTTCGTAATCCTATATGAAAGACCGACTCCGATATTCCCTGAAGCATGAATACAGGGGCGTGCGGTTGATTCCCAGGATCGTCTGAGATGGAATCGTTTCAGTGACAGTCCCGAAACCAATCTGCCACAAACAAGAAGACTATTCCTTGTAGGAATACATCTTCCTGTAAACGATCTCGGCAATGACCGAAGCCGCGGGATCATCCGGCGCCTGGATCTCTTGCATACCGCAAACAAGATCGATGGCAGGGTTCCAACCGGTGTTCATAATCTCCTCGCCATACTCCTCGAAATCTTTCGCCTCATGTTCGATTTCGTAGCTGCTCATGTCCATAGTGATTTTCATGACACACCTCCTTCGGATTAAACCGCATCACGGTTTGAAACTTCCGAACCGGAAATCGCGGCCTTGTTTAATAACGAGCATATTGCATGCCAAACCAAAGTAATTCTCGGATGTCATTGTATACATTGCATTTAATGACTACACGGGCATGTCGAAGGAATGACATAAAGTGTTGCAATTGGCAATAAACTGACACTTTTCGTCTTGATAGTGAGAAAGTTGGTTAAACTGAAATTGGCCCATCAGACGGGTTTGTCCAGTCTTAGCACATACAATTCTCCGATGATCTGTTGATGCGCTTCCTTGCGCAAATCTGTGGTTTGAGACGCCGCAATGACGAAGCCGTTCTGACCGGCCAGTGCCTCGATGTAATTCCTTGAATGGGCATATCGGCCTGACGGACGAAGGATATAGTCTTGTTCCTGCTCCTTTTCTGCTGAAAGGACAAATAAGGAGCCAGGTTTCGCATGAGCGCGGACCTTGCTGAACACATCCGACAGCTCGCCAATGTAGACAAAAACGTCGGTGGCGACGATCAAATCGTATTGATGCGGCGAGACATCCAGATATTGGCAGATATCACCCTTGGCCAGCTCATCGTAAATACCTTTTGCCCGTGCCTGATCGATCATCTTTTGAGACAGATCGACACCGGTGAAATGTGCTGCCATCGGTCTGAATTGCAAGCCCGACAATCCGGTTCCGCAGCCCATGTCGATGGCCCGTTCAAAACGGGCAGACTCTCCCGCCAACGCGATAATCATTTCTTTCAACGTTTCCGGCGTGTGGTACCCCAACTGCTCAAGGTGGAGGTCAAAACTTCCCGATAAATCGTCAAACAGATTCTCAACATGCGAGCGGGGAGCGGCCGCGGTTGTGCGTCCGGACAGGGCTGCCAACGCATGCCGGGCAGACTCGTTGCCGGGCTCTATTTCCAGAACACGCTTGAAATAAAAGGTC
>QJWF01000037.1 GCA_003235435.1 Nitrosomonadales bacterium | reverse complement strand
AGTGGATGTGACACTAGCCATAGATGCGATGGGAGGCGACCACGGTCCCACGGTCACCATTCCAGCTGCAGTCGAATATCTGAAGCACTATCCTGACGACACCATCGTTCTGGTGGGTATAACCGATGCCATTGATACCGAGTTGCGTTCCTTGGGCGTGCAGACCGGTGTGCATTTGCGCATACATCCCGCTACCGAAGTGGTAGGCATGGACGAGCAGCCTCAGTCCGCTTTGCGAGGTAAAAAGGATTCCTCCATGCGTGTCAGCATCAATCTTGTCAAAAACGGCGAGGCGCTGGCCTGCGTCAGCGCCGGAAACACCGGAGCCTTGATGGCGACAGCGAGATATGTGCTTAAAACCATACCCGGTATCGACCGCCCCGCGATCGCCTCGCACCTGCCAACCAAGAAAGGCCAGGTCTGCATGCTTGATCTTGGCGCAAATACCGATTGCAGCGCCGAACATCTGCTGCAATTCGCGCTGATGGGTTCCACTCTGGTCACGGCGCTGGAGCACAAGGCGAATCCCACGATAGGCCTGCTTAATATCGGCAGCGAAGATATCAAGGGCAACGAAGTGGTCAAGCAAGCCGCTGAATTGCTGCGTGCCAGCGACCTGAATTTCTACGGCAACACCGAGGGAAACGATATATTCAAGGGCACCACCGATGTGGTGGTATGCGACGGATTCGTGGGCAATGTCGCATTGAAAACAACCGAAGGGCTGGCGCAGATGCTGGGAGATTTTCTGCGTGAAGAATTCGGCCGTAATGTTTTTTCCAAACTTGCTGCTCTGGTGGCGCTTCCGGTGCTCAAAGCTTTCAAGCGCAGGGTCGACCCTCGGCGTTACAATGGCGCCAGTTTCCTGGGCTTGAAGGGAATCGTGGTGAAGAGCCATGGCTCCGCGGACGTATTTTCCTTCCGTTGTGCGATCGAGCGTGCCGCGAAAGAAGCACGCGAAGGCATGCTGGCTCATATCAGCGAACATATCGAGAAATGGCATCGCGATCGTCAAAATACTGAGCAAGGAGTTGCCTGATGTATTCGAAGATCATCGGAACCGGCAGCTATCTGCCCGCCAAGACGCTGACCAATTACGATCTGGAAAAGATCGTCGAGACTTCTCATGACTGGATCGTGTCGCGCAGCGGCATTCATGAACGGCATATCGCCGCGGATACTGAGATGACCAGCGATCTTGCGCTGCAAGCCAGTTTGCGCGCGATTAAAGCAGCTGGTATCAATGCTGAAGAAATCGATCTGGTCATCGTTGCGACCACTTCGCCGGACCAGATCTTTCCGAGCACCGCCTGTATCCTGCAGGACAAGCTCGGCATCAGGAATCGAGGCGCGGCATTCGATATGCAGGCAGTGTGCGGA
The DNA here is from genome assembly GCA_003235435.1 of Nitrosomonadales bacterium. Classification (GTDB taxonomy): domain Bacteria; phylum Pseudomonadota; class Gammaproteobacteria; order Burkholderiales; family Gallionellaceae; genus Gallionella. Next base: position 2,740 of record QJWF01000037.1, on the reverse strand, counting down.
GGGTTCGTCTATGCGATCAATACCGCTGATTTGTACATCCGCGGCGGGCAGGCCAGGACGGCTTTGGTGGTTGGCGCGGAAGTACTGTCGCGCATACTGGACTGGAAGGATCGCACTACTTGTGTATTGTTCGGCGACGGTGCGGGTGCGGTGTTGCTTCGAGCCAGCGAGACACCGGGCATCATCTGCGGCAAACTGCATTCGGATGGCAGCCATCGAGAAATGTTGAAAGCCGAAGGCAATATCCGCAACGGTGAAGTACAGGGAGACCCGTTCATCAAGATGGATGGTCAGGCAGTTTTCAAGTTCGCCGTCAAGGTGCTGAGCGAAGTGGTCGAGGAAGTGCTGGAAGAAAACAATCTGACAGGTTCGGATATCAACTGGCTGGTCCCGCACCAGGCGAACATCCGAATCATGGAAGCAACTGCAAAGAAGCTCGGCCTTGGCATGGATAACGTGATCGTCACAGTCGCCACCCATGGCAACACCTCGGCTGCCTCCATCCCGCTGGCATTGGATACTGCTGTACGTGATGGCCGCATCAAGCCAGGCCAGAATATTCTGCTGGAGGCGGTTGGCGGAGGCTTTACCTGGGGCGCTGTACTCATCAAATGGTAGCTTTTTTGGCTGTTGCAAGAATTGCATTGAGGATTGAATGACTAAATTCGCTTTCGTATTTCCGGGCCAAGGTTCGCAGTCTCGCGGCATGATGAATAACTACGCCGATTTTCCGGCGGTGCGCAGCACATTCGCAGAGGCTTCGGATGTTTTGAAACAGGACCTGTGGGAGTTGGTCGCGGAAGGAAGTGATGTCGACCTGAATGCTACTGTAAACACCCAGCCCATCATGCTTTGTGCCGGTGTGGCAGTATATCGTGCATGGCAGTCACAAAAAGGCCCGATGCCGGCGGCTTTTGCCGGACACAGTCTGGGCGAATACACAGCACTGGTTGCAGCGGGTGCATTGCAGTTTGCAGACGCGCTGCCGCTTGTTCGTTATCGCGCGCAGTGCATGCAGCAGGCTGTCCCGGAGGGAGTGGGTGGAATCGCGGCGATCCTCGGCTTAGACGACGATGCGGTTCGTGCGGTGTGTGTTGAAGGAGCTCAGGACGAAGTTCTGGAGGCGGTGAATTTCAATTCGCCCGGCCAGGTGGTGATAGCCGGTAATCGGGCTGCGGTGGAGCGAGGCATGGAACTGGCCAAGGCCAAAGGCGCGAAACGTGCCATCATGTTGCCGATGAGTGTACCGTCTCATTGCAGTCTGATGCAGGGCGCAGCAGAGCAGTTACGCGAATATCTGGGTGGTGTCACGATAAATGCCCCTGCCATACCGGTACTGCATAATGCCGATGTGAGAAGTTATTCTGATGGCGAATCGATCAAGGATGCTTTGGTGCGACAGTTGTATTCGCCGGTGCGGTGGGTCGAAACCGTGCAGGAATTCGGCAGGATGGGTATCACCCACAATGTCGAATGCGCGCCGGGCAAGGTGCTGGCAGGGTTGAACAAGCGGATCGACACCAGCCAGCAGGCAATGCACATCAACGACGGCGAAGCACTCAGGCTAGCCTTGACCACGCTTGGATAAGGGGGAGATATGACATTGCAGGGACAAATTGCATTGGTCACCGGCGCAACACGAGGTATCGGCCAGGCAATCGCGCTGGAACTGGGCAGACTGGGAGCGACCGTTGTTGGCACCGCCACCAGCGACAAGGGAGCACAAACGATCAGCGCCTACCTTGAAGCGGCCGGAATTAAGGGTGCCGGCATGGCAATGAACGTCAATGATACCGCACAGACCGAACAAGTGCTTGGCGAACTGCGCAAGCAATTCGGCGAGATCACGATCCTGGTGAATAATGCAGGAATAACCAGGGACAATCTTCTGGCGCGCATGTCCGAAGAGGAATGGGATGATGTAATATCGACCAATCTCAAATCAGTTTTTCGCCTGAGCCGCGCCGTTCTGCGAGCGATGATGAAGGCGAGGGGAGGGCGCATCATAAGCATCTCCTCGGTGATAGGCAGCATGGGCAATCCGGGGCAGGCAAATTATGCTGCTTCCAAAGCGGGAATGGTCGGTTTCACTAAATCACTCGCCCAGGAAATCGGCAGCCGCAACATCACTGTGAATTGCGTTGCGCCCGGCTTCATCGAAACCGATATGACGAACGCGCTGGGTGAAGAACAGCGCGCAAAACTTGTCGAGCATGTGCCGCTGAAACGTCTTGGGTTGCCTGCCGACATTGCTGCAGCTGTGGCCTTTTTGGCAGGGCCAGGTGCAGCTTACATTACCGGTGTCACGCTGCATGTGAATGGCGGCATGTATATGGAATAGTTAATCAACAATATCACTTGGAATCAAACGTACTGAAAAGATTTGCATATGGCTAAAACAAACTATTCATTCGAGAAGCGCCAAAAAGAGATCGCCAGGAAACAGAAACAGGAAGAAAAGCGACTAAGGAAGATTTTGCGGAGGGACGAGCAAACCCACGAAAATATCCCAAAACCTGTCGCTGATGAGGGTTCCGGAGGTTGATTTGTCACGATCAGGAGCCAAGTTGCTTCCTCTGCAATCCTGATGAGAAAAGCGGTCAATGTACTTCATCGATGTGATAATCCATTTCGGGCAAAGAATCCGCCCAGCCTGACCTCCATCGCGAACAAACCGGCATTGAGCGACCTGTTTCAATTTATGCAGAAGCCGATTACTTGCTGCTTGAGGCTTTCTAAC
>QJWF01000212.1 GCA_003235435.1 Nitrosomonadales bacterium | reverse complement strand
CCGCCGAATCATTGAAATGGCCGAAAATCACCATCAAGCTGCGGAATTCGTGGCAACCGTCAGCGGGAATATGGTAGTCCTTTCTGAAGAATTGCAGGACAGGGTTGAAATATTCCGGAGTTAGGGAATGCCATAATCTGCAGTAAATGGTAAATTACCATCTGTAACGAAATGCATTGCGCATACTGAGATCAACACGAAAGGAGGTTAATATCATGAAAGACCAGCACAAGCTCATTGCTACAGCGATCACCACCTTGTTCGCGTTCGGCTTCAACGCCTCAACGGTTTCCGCCAAAGCCGAAGACGTGGAAAAATGTTTTGGCGTTGCCAAGGCAGGCCAGAATGCCTGCAATACAAACAAGAGCAAGCATTCTTGTGCAGGACATTCCAAGATCGATAACGACCCTAATGATTTCATTCCACTTCCAAAGGGCAGTTGCCTGAAAATAGGCGGCAAACTGGAACCTGCCGGAGACAATCCCGCACCAGCCGGATAAAGTGAAAACTGCCTGAAATATTGCTGTACGATTCCGGTTAGGGATTGCTTGGCAATATATACTTGTCGAACATGAAGGATTCGTAATGATTCAGCGCAGGATCTGGTGGGTTTTTCTGTTCATAATTGCCGTCGGTATTGCTGTTTCAGCACGCATCGTTTATCTGGGCGATACGGTGCAGGATGTAAACCAGAAGTTTATCGAAGAGAAACTCCCCCTATCCCAGCGTATCGGCGAATTGCGCGGCGCCATTGCGGACCAGGAACGACTGCTGTACGAATACTATTCCTACACCGCGACTCGTGAAGATTTCCAAAAGCAGCGCGACTTGAACCGGGAACTGCTCGGCAACATCGTTGAGCTGCTCGACAGGAACACTGTGTCTCGTGAACAGGTGATCGATTTGCGCAATCGCCTGGATGAATTTGATCAATTGTCCGACATCCTTTCGATTACGCTTTCCAGCAGCGAAGTGAATTGGGACCTGGCTCGGGCGGTTCTGGCACAGGTCAAGCCCAAGGTCAGGGAGATCGAAAAGATTCTCGCATTGATGACGACTTTCAACCAGCAGGCGGTGCACAAACTGGGGATGGACACCCGGGACAGCGTAACCACCATGATGGGTTGGGTCATCGGATTTTCGGTGTTGATTTTCGGTGTTGCCTTTTTCGTGGGTTACTATGTTGTGGTTATCATACGGGAAGGCTCGGAACGGCGCAGGCTGGCGATGTTTCCCGAACGTGATCCTAATCCGGTGTTGCGGCTCGGCGCGTCGGGCAAAGTACTCTATGCCAATCCGGCAACGTCCGATTTGCTCGCCCGGCTGAATCTCGCACCTTCGGAACCCGCGCATTTGTTGCCGGCCGATATGCAGCATCGTCTGGAGGAGACTCGTGCTGCCGCGACTTCAAACAGCCAATTCGAGTATGAGCTTGATCAACACTCATTCGAGTGTACCGTGGCGCATCTTGCGGATTTTTCTGAATTTCATGTCTACGTCAAGGATGTGACCGATCGAAGGGTGGCGGAGAGAAAACTTGCCTATCAGGCATACTTCGATCCCGCGACCGGACTGCCCAACCAGTACCGTTTGCGCGATGAATTGACGCTGGCGTGCGCACAGCAGCGTACGGGGGGTGCCGTGATGATGATCGTTGCCGACCGCGAACAGGATATCTTCGAGAGCTTTGGCGCGGTCGAAACCGAAATATGGCTGGTCAGAATCGCTCAGCGACTGGAGGATGCGATCGATGGCGATGAAGAGAAACTATACCGCTTCGGCAGCAATGCGTTTGTTCTTGTTCGCTGGTCGGGCGATTTGAAAGACGCTCGGCGGCGTGCTGAACAGTTGATCATCGATTCCCGGCAGCCCCTATATGTCGAAGGACATGAATTGTTCTCGACACTGTCGATCGGCGCGGTGCAGATGGAATGCGACACGGGCGTTGATCCAGCAAGCATGGCTGTAGCCCAGGTGCAGAAGGCAGCGTCCACATGCAACAGGGTGCGACGCTCGGGCGGCAATGATTTTGCAGTATATGACGAAGCCATGGGAATATCGGCTGCCAAGGTTCTGCGTATGGCCACCGATCTGCAGCATTCGGTCGAGAACGGCGAATTGTGCCTGCACTACCAGCCCAAGATGGATGCGATGAGCGGGCGCTTGGTTGGCATGGAAGCACTGGCTCGCTGGATGCATCCGGAGCGCGGAATGATTTCCCCTGAAGAATTCATTCCCGTTGCCGAGGATACCGGATTGATCGTTGCGATCGGCCGCTGGGTCATACGTGAAGCGTGCAGGCAAAACGCATCATGGCAGCAAACCGGGCTGCGCCCGTTGCGGGTGGCGGTCAATCTCTCCGCCAGGCAGTTTCGTTCCGAAAATCTTCTGGGTGAGATAGATGCCGCGCTTGCAGATTCGTCTCTGCCTGCGAGCTCCCTTGAACTGGAAATCACCGAAAGCATGGTGATGGAGGATCCGGAAGGAGTGATTAAGCTGCTGAACAGGATACGCAGCCGGGGTATCCATCTGTCACTTGACGATTTTGGAACCGGCCATTCATCTCTTGCCTATCTCAAACGCTTTCCCATCGATTGTATCAAGATCGACCGCGCATTCATCAAGGACATGCCCGGAAATACAGACGACGTGGCAATCGCCAGAACGATCGTCGCGATGGCCAAGTCCCTTGATATATCCACCCTGGCAGAAGGCGTTGAAACTTACGAGCAGTTCGGGATGTTGAAAATCATGGGCTGTGATCAGATTCAGGGATACTATTTCAGTGAACCTTTGCCGGCGGAAGATTTCCTGGCTTTTTATAAAGCACACGTTTAGTCAAGTTAGCTGCTGGCCATGTTCCCTCGTGGCATGGAACTCCACTTTTGGCCAGCGTTCCTGTGCGAGCCGCAGATTCACGCCGGTATCGGCCAGGTAGGCATAGTTGCCGTCAACGTCCCGTGCCAGGCGTGCCTGGTTGGCCTTCACAAATTCATCGAGATGATTCCTGTCGGCGCAAGTCACCCAGCGGGCGGTGTGTATTCCGGCGCGTTCGAATACCGCATCCACGCCATATTCTGACTTGAGGCGGTGCTCGACCACTTCAAACTGCAACTGCCCCACCGCGCCGATCAGCGGGTTGCTGTCCTGCAGCGGCTCGAATACCTGTACCGCGCCTTCTTCGCCAAGCTGGCGCAACCCTTTTTGAAGCTGCTTGGCCTTCATCGGATCGCGCAACCGCGCCCGGCTGAACAACTCGGGTGCGAAGTAAGGGATACCCTTGAAGGTCAGCGCCTCGCCCTCGGTGAGCACGTCACCGATCTGCAACTGGCCGTGGTTGTGCACGCCGATGATGTCGCCCGCATAAGCCTCATCCATGCGCGTACGTTCGTTGGCCATAAACGTCACGGCATTGGCGAGCTTCATCTCCTTGCCGGTCCGGCGGTGCTTGACTTTCATTCCGGAAGTGTAGCGTCCCGAACATACGCGAAGGAATGCGATGCGGTCGCGGTGATTCGGGTCCATATTGGCTTGTATCTTGAACACGAAACCGGTGAAGTCGGGTTCGGTCGGTTGCACGATACGCTTGTCGGTCTCGCGCGGTAACGGCGGCGGAGCCCAATCCACCAGCGCGCGCAATACCTCACGCACACCGAAGTTGTTGATACCGGAACCGAAGAACACGGGAGTCTGCCTGCCTTTGAGAAATTCGTGCAAATCGAACGAAGCACCTGCTCCCTTTACCAGTTCGGTCTCGTCGCGCATCGTCTGCATTTCGCCCGGGCATTGTCCTGCAAGTTTTTCGATTTGCTCACCTTTCAGCACTTCCACTTCATGATTGGCCTTTTCCTCACCTGGCGTGAAACGCAACACCTCGTCTTTCAGCAGGTGGTACACGCCCTGAAAACGCTTGCCCATCCCTATCGGCCAGGTCACCGGCGCGCAATGTATCTTTAGCACCGATTCGATTTCGTCAAGCACTTCGAGTGGATCACGCACTTCCCGGTCCATCTTGTTGATGAAGGTAATGATCGGCGTGTTTCGCAAGCGGCACACTTCCAGCAGTTTGATGGTCTGCGCTTCCACGCCCTTGGCTGCGTCCACCACCATCACCGCCGCATCCACCGCGGTCAGCACGCGGTATGTATCCTCCGAGAAATCCTGGTGGCCGGGGGTGTCGAGCAGGTTGATCACGCAATCGTCATAGGTAAACTGCATCACCGAGCTTGCCACCGAGATGCCGCGCTGTTTTTCGATCTCCAGCCAGTCGGAGGTTGCGTGGCGGCCGCTCTTGCGGGCTTTCACCGTGCCCGCCATCTGGATTGCACCGCCGAACAGCAGCAGTTTTTCGGTCAGCGTAGTCTTGCCCGCGTCGGGATGTGAGATGATCGCAAAGGTGCGGCGGCGCCTTACTTCATTGGCGATCCTTGGTTCTAGCGCGCAATCCCCGGAACTTGCCGAAAGGGATATGTTTTCTTCCAATGATTGATTCATTTATTCGGAAAGGTCAAATATCTGCAAAACAAAAAGGCTTGCCGGTTTTCGTGGCAAGCCATTTCAAAATTCACCAACCAAGAATTCTGGTGGCTCGGGGCGGAATCGAACCACCGACACAAGGATTTTCAGTCCTCTGCTCTACCGACTGAGCTACCGAGCCCTGTTTACTTCATCTTCCGGATTGCCGAGGCATTCCGGCCTGTTGCGGAAGCCGCGCATTATACCGATAACGTCTTAAATGACAAACCCCGCCGAAGCGGGGTTTGCAGGACTAATGCGATACAGATAGCTGTTACATCATGCCGTCCATGCCGCCCATCCCGCCGCCCATGCCGCCGGGCACAGCAGGCTTGTCTTCCGGCATCTCGGCCACCATGCAGTCCGTGGTCAACATCAAGCCTGCAATAGAAGCGGCATTTTGCAAAGCGACGCGCGTCACTTTGGTCGGGTCAACGACGCCCATGGCCAGCATGTCGCCAAATTCGCCCGTTGCCGCGTTGTAACCGAAGTTGCTTTTTCCTTCTGATACCTTGTTCACCACAACCGAAGGTTCGTCTCCGGCGTTGGCCACGATTGCGCGCAATGGGGATTCCATGGCACGCAGCACAATGGTGATACCTGCATCCTGGTCGTGATTGTCGCCCTTGAGTTTTGCAACCGCGGTCTTGGCTCGCAGCAATGCCACGCCGCCGCCGGGAACAATGCCTTCCTCGACTGCAGCGCGTGTTGCGTGCAATGCATCTTCGACACGCGCCTTCTTTTCCTTCATTTCCACTTCGGTCGCTGCACCGACCTTGATGACTGCGACACCGCCGGCCAGTTTGGCCTTGCGTTCCTGGAGTTTTTCCTTGTCGTAATCGCTGGTGGATTCTTCGGCCTGCTTGTTGATCTGGCTGATACGCCCCTTGATCGCATCTTCCTTGCCGGCGCCATCGATGATGATGGTGTTGTCCTTGCCCACTTCGACGCGCTTGGCCTGGCCCAATTCGTTCAGGGTGGCTTTCTCCAGAGAAAGGCCGACTTCCTCCGCGATGACGGTCCCGCCGGTCAGGATCGCGATATCTTCCAGCATCGCCTTGCGGCGGTCGCCGAATCCGGGGGCCTTGACAGCAACGGTCTTCAGTATGCCGCGGATGTTGTTCACCACCAGTGTGGCCAGTGCCTCGCCGTCCACGTCTTCGGCGATGATCAGCAACGGACGGCTGGCTTTCGCAACCTGTTCCAGTACGGGCAGCAGATCACGGATATTTGAGACCTTCTTGTCGTGCAACAGGATGTAGGGGTTTTCCATCAATGCCAGTTGGCGGTCCTGATTGTTGATGAAATATGGTGACAGATAACCGCGGTCGAACTGCATCCCCTCAACGACATCCAGCTCGTCCTCCAGGCCGGAGCCATCCTCGATCGTGATCACGCCTTCCTTGCCGACTTTGTCCATTGCAGCGGCGATCTTCTCGCCGATCACGGGATCGGAGTTTGCGGAGATGCTGCCCACCTGGGCGATCTCTTTGCTGGTGGTGCAAGGTTTGGAAAGCTTGCTGCTCAGCTCTTCGACTGCTGCGATGACTGCTTTGTCGATACCGCGTTTCAGGTCCATCGGGTTCATCCCCGCGGCAACGAATTTCATGCCTTCCTGGACGATGGACTGTGCCAGAACGGTTGCCGTGGTGGTTCCGTCACCCGCCACATCGGAGGTCTTCGAAGCGACTTCCTTGACCATTTGCGCACCCATGTTTTCGAACTTGTCCTTCAGTTCGATCTCTTTTGCGACGGATACGCCGTCCTTGGTGATTGTCGGAGCGCCGTATGAACGGTCCAGCACCACATTCCGGCCCTTCGGGCCGAGCGTGACCTTGACCGCATCGGCCAATATGTTGACACCCGCGACCATCTTGTTGCGCGCGGCATCGTGGAATTTAACGTCTTTAGCTGCCATGTTTTTTCTCCTGAAATTCTTGTGTTGGTTAGGCTTCGATTACGCCGATGATGTCGTCTTCGCGCATGGTCATGTATTCCTGACCGTCCATCTTGAAGGCCTGGCCGGCATATTTGCCGAACAGCACACGGTCACCGACCTTGACGCTCATTGCCTGCAGTTTGCCGTCATCGCCAACCTTGCCTTTGCCCACGGCAATGATTTCGCCTTGATCCGGCTTCTCAGCGGCTGCATCGGGGATAACGATACCGGAAGCTGTCTTGCGCTCTTCTTCCATGCGTTTGACGATTACTCGGTCGTTCAAAGGACGAATTTTCATACTGATGTCTCCTAAAACAAGGGGTTAAAAAATTGCGGAGGCGAAGTTTAGCACTCTCTGCCTGCGAGTGCCAATAGTGGGGTGTACCTGCCGGATTTCAAGGGCAGGGCAAGATTATTTTTGGTGAGTTACGGGAGGGCGATTCTGTTATCGGTACTGAACTGATAATCCCTGAATATATGCTCGGCGGTCAGAAGCTGGTAGGTGCCATCGGGGTTTCGATGGGTCGTGTCCTTGAGGCGATAGGCGTAATGCCCGCAGGTCCAGCAGTCGTAGTTGCGCATGTGGGTGCATAGACAGGTCTTGTCCCTGACGGATATCTTCTTCGCATCGGGATGCAACGCCACCTCCCGGTTGTAGGCATCGATGTAGTCGCAATGGCCATTCGCGTCCAGTAGGTAACCGAATGCCTCGCAGTTGGGTCGAATGCCTGCGCCGATAGCGGGACTGCCCTTGATCATGCGCATCGGATAACCGGTCGGCGATATCATGTTCACCTCGATATCATCCTCGTTCGCCTTGAAGTATTCCTGCTGGACTTTCTCGGGAATACCACATTCCTTCGCAACGGTAAAACGCGTCGCGACCTGTACCGCCGCAGAGCCGGTCTCCAGATAGCTTACTGCGTCGCTGCCGGTGAATATCCCGCCGGCTGGTATCACCGGGATATTGAGCTGTTCGTCCTTGAGATGCTGCTGTATTTCGGAGACGATGGTGCGCAAATCATATTGCGCCCAATCCATCCCGAATCCCAGATGGCCTCCAGCCAAGGGCCCTTCCACCACGATGAAGTCGGGAAGGCGATCGAGCCTGGCATTCTTGCGCAGGAACAACTGCAAAGCACGCAGCGAGGAAACGATGATGCCCAGCTGGGCATCTCGGAAACGCGGATTGTCTTCCATCAGGGAGAATGATCCGAGATGCAAACCCGCACTTAACGTGATGCCGTCTATCCCCGCATCCAGCGCGCCGCACAACCTAATCTTTAATGTCTCGCGCGGTGCGTTCATGGTCAGCTTTTCCATGCAATTGACGAAGATCATGCCGTCGCCGCGCTTGGCTTCCATGGTCTTGCTGACATGCAGGCGTGTCGATTCGGCCACTTGCGCCAGATCGAACTTCACGATCGACTTGTCGGTCTTCTCGACATTGAGCTTGTATTGCTTTTGTTTGGTGCTGACGAATTTCGTCTTGTCGAGGCGATCCGTCACGGTAGGCAGCATCGCATCGGATATATGGCCGATCCCGCCGAGCCGGGCGGCCTCCAGAGCCAGTTCTCGACTGGAGATATCCACGCCCATTCCGCCTATTACGATCGGTACTATCTCGCGCTTGCCAAAGCGCAGGCGGAAATCATCAACACGCTTCATTACTACCATCCTTCCGTTGCCGCTGTCATTCAACAAGAGGCAATATAATTATTTGTGCACATATGCAGGGGATGAAGGATGCCACAAATGGCGCAATCCTCAAAGCAAAGTAAATCATCCGCAAAGGTTTTTACTTTAAAGAATCACCGGATCATCGCGTTGCTGCATGAACTTATGTGTCGCGGGATAACGACACGCAGAATCAATCGGCAAACGGATTGACTACACATGAGAAAATCTTGAAAAGGCGATGGAGATATCGATAATCTGCTGAAGGCTCGCCTTAAAACCCGTTATGATTCTATCTATGCCCGATCTCGATAAAACCAATGCGGAACTGGTCGCACGCAGTATGTCTGCGGTTTGGCATCCTTGCTCGCAAATGAAGCGTTACGAGCATTTCCCGTTGCTTCCGGTAACTCGCGGTTCAGGCGTATGGCTGTATGACAACGAGGGAAAAGGATATCTGGACGCGGTGAGCTCCTGGTGGGTAAACCTCTTCGGCCACTGCAATCCGCACATCAATGCAGCGTTGCGAGATCAGCTTGAAAAACTCGAGCATGTGATGCTGGCGGGTTTCACCCACGAACCGGTGGTATTGCTTTCCGAGCGGTTGAGAGCGCTTGCACCCAAAGGCCTGGGGCATTGCTTCTATGCATCAGATGGCGCTTCTGCCATCGAGATCGCGCTGAAGATGAGCGCGCATTACTGGCTTAACAGCGGAAAACCGGACAAGTCCCAGTTCATCAGCCTGGAAAACAGCTATCACGGCGAGACGACGGGGGCGTTGTCTGTCACGGATGTCGCGCTGTTTAAGGACGCCTATGGTGCGCTGATCCGCGAGCATGCCACCGTGGCCAGCCCGGACTGGCGCAATGCCGACGCCGGGGAAAGCGCGGAGTCGTATGCACTGCGCTGTGCCGAAGCTCTGGAACGGCATCTGCAGCGGCATCATTCCAAACTTGCTGCATTCATCATCGAACCGCTGGTACAAGGCGCTGCGGGAATGGCGATGTACCACCCGATCTATCTGCGGCGCGCGCGCCAGCTTTGCTCGGAATACGAGGTCCACTTGATCGCCGACGAGATTGCCGTCGGAATGGGAAGGACCGGCACGATGTTCGCCTGCGAGCAGGCACCAGCGAATCCGGCAGGAGCGGAGCACGGGATAACGCCGGATTTTCTGTGTCTTTCAAAAGGCATAACCGGCGGTTATCTGCCGTTGTCCGTAGTGATGACCCGCGACGAGATTTACCAGTCGTTTTACGCTGACGAAACTGCACGCGGATTCCTGCATTCGCATTCCTATACCGGCAATCCGCTGGCATGCAGCGCCGCGCTGGCCGCGCTGGATATATTTGCGCAGGATCGGGTGCTGGCCGTGAACCTGGAAAGAGCCGCGCATATGAATGAGATTGTACGCCCGTTGAGGAACCATAGCTCGGTTTGCAACTGGCGCAATACCGGCATGATCTGGGCGTTCGATGTTGATACTCAGTGCCGGGATTTCGCCCTGCGCTGTTTCGCGGCCGCCCTGGAAAAGGGATTGCTGTTGCGCCCGATCGGCAATACGGTATATTTCATGCCGCCCTATGTCATCGGCAGAGAGGAAATGGGGATGCTGGTGAACCGCACGCTGGCAGTCATAGAACTATCGGAAAAGTGGAATGCCTGATTGCGGAGGATATGTTTCCACGCGTTCCAATAGCGGAGCATCGGAGTAATGATGGAATTGTTCAGATGACGGGCCGGATGAAACTTCTCATTGCCGCATTGCTGGTTTCGCTTTGCCTGATCCGGCAAGCCGTTGCTGTTTCCCTGCCCGATTCGGTTCGCGAAGAGCTCAGGCGCGCCAACATTCCTCTGTCCAGCGTGGGGATCGTGGTCCAACAACGGGATAATGATTCACAGCTGCTCAGCCGGAATGCCGAACTGCCGATGAATCCGGCCTCCACGATGAAGTTGCTCACAACTCTCGCTTCCCTGGAGATGCTCGGCCCGGCATATAGATGGAAAACCGAGGCCTTCCTTGACGGCGAACTTGAGAACGGCGTGTTACGAGGCAACCTGATTTTCAAAGGCTACGGGGATCCGAAACTTACTGTCGAACAATTCTGGTTGTGGTTGCGTGAGTTGCGTCAGCGCGGATTGCGAGATATTCGCGGAGATGTGGTGCTGGACCGGAGCTTTTTCGGGAACATAGACCACGATCCGGCTGAATTCGATAACGATCCGACCCGCGCTTACAACGTCGGCCCCGATGCTTTGTTGCTTAACTTCAATGCAATGCATTTGCGGCTGATTCCCAATGCCACGAGCACCAATGCGTTTCTAGAACCCGACCTGTCCGGATACATGCTCAGCAATCGCGTTACGACCGTCGCACGAAGGCCATGTTCCGGTGGTGATAACTACACGGCCCACCTGGAGGAAAATAGCATCGTGCTGGAAGGTACGATCCCTGTCGATTGCGGAGAGGTGGATGACTATTTCTCGTTGCTACCCCATGGGGATTATTTCTTTGCTGTATTCACCGCATTATGGAACGAGATGGGGGGCACGCTGCAAGGCGGAATGCGTGAAGGCAGGGCACCGGTCGAAATGGAGCCGTTTTCAACGCACTTGTCGGCGCCGCTGTCGGAAGTCATACGCGACATAAACAAATTCAGCAACAACATAATGGCGCGGCAATTGTTTTTGACACTGGGGACCGCTGAGTCTGCAACTGGCAGTGCCGGAGAAGCAAATTCCGGAGAGGACTTCTTGTCATTGGAAGACGTGAAGGCCTTGCTGGATGATGCCGATGAGCCTGCGGCCACGGAAGCACATCCTGCGAACTTGCTTGGCGCAACCGACGTTCCCCAAGTTCCATCACTCGAGAGTACGTCAACGAGCGCTGACAATTCCCCTGCAAGCATACCGCGCAGCATCGCTGCCATGCAGAAATGGCTTTCAGGAGAACACATGGACTTTCCGGAACTGGTGCTGGAAAACGGTGCTGGACTTTCGCGCAAGGAGCGTATCAGCGCGCAGCATCTTGCCGAATTGCTGCAGCATGCTTCACGGAGCAGATATGCAGCCGAACTGGAAGCCTCCCTGCCGATATTGGGCATGGATGGGACGATGAAGAAACGTTTCAAGGATGACGAGATATCGGGTTACGCGCATATCAAAACCGGCATGCTGGAAGGCGTTAAGTCCCTCGCCGGCTATGTGAAGTCGCACAGTGGCAAACAGTGGGTCGTGGTGTTTCTTGTCAACCATCCGAATGCTTATCGATCCCAGGCAGCCCAGGATTCTCTTATAGAGTGGCTGCAAAAACGATACTGAAGAAATACCCGTTCGTGACTACTGGTGAATCAGCCAGCCATCCCACCATAAAAAAGCAATTTCAGGTTGTCCGGTTGGTATGTCGTTTTTTTACAACTTCGACGATAAATCTCTTGATTCATCTCATTCCGCTGGATAGGATAAGTTTTGCCGCTGGCTGCAATCCGGCTGCACTTCTATCATTCAAGGGGAATATTGGTCATGAAAAGATTATTTGTCGCTGCATTGATGTCAATTTTCATAGCTGCGCCTGCGTTTGCAGCTGACAGAAAGAATAGCGTCGGTATCAATTATGGTTTTGATCAAAGTGGCGTGATCGGTCTTCAGGGAGAATTCGACATTTCTTCCCACGTCAACAAAGCACCTGTTTCAATCCAGGTATTTTGGAAGGGTTATTCGGAGACTTTTAACTATCCTGGATTCGGGAATTACAAGTTCAGCTACAACGGGTTTGGAGCGGCGGGAATCTATGACTTTGGTTCCGTGATCAAGCAGAACAACAAAATCAGGCCATTTGCTGGCGTGGGCCTGGTTTCATTAAACAGTTCGTTGAGCGGACCTGCCAATCTGCCTCCTGTTTCGGCCGATTCAGGCGGCCTGTATGTCACTTTCGGAGTCAAATATGCGGTGTCATCCGAAGTTTCAACCGACCTGAGCTACAACAACGTCGGCGGATTGACCATCGGTGCCAATTACCATTTCTAGTACTTGGTTCGCAAGCATGGAAAGTTCGTGCAGCGGAAAAAAAGCCGGGTCATATCCGGCTTTTTTCTGGCTTTCCAGAGAGTATGGATGTTGTTGGGCAAACAGGGTGAAGCTGGCCGATAAGCCGGGTTCTGTCGTGGACAGTCATTCCTCTAGGCGTTTCGTTGCCTGACGCTCAAGCGATCTACCCGCAGACGACGCGAGCAACGCCATGGTCTGCCTATTTGATCTTGCTCCGGATGGAGTTTGCCGTGCCGTGCATGTCACCATGCACGCGGTGGGCTCTTACCCCGCCGTTTCACCATCGCCGACCCCTTGCGGGATTTAGGCAGTTTGTTTTCTGTGGCACTGTTCATCACCTCACGGTGTCCGGTCGTTAACCGGCATCCTGCTCTGTGGAGCCCGGACTTTCCTCTCCGCACTTGCGTGCGCAGCGACTGTCTGGCCAGCTTCGCAGTGGAGTCTAGCACGGGAACATGGCTATCGTCCGGGAACACGGACTTTAATTGCGACATAACGCGCTTCGCGTATTCGTCTTCACTGCAACTGAATGTCGTGGTTGCGAATCGAGCTGCATGAAAATTTGTCTCTACCGTTCACGAATATCCATGAACTTCAGCCCATAGAAAACCGGCGCCACCTTGTGGGGCAACATGCCTGCTGGCACAGGGGACATGTTTCCTCCCCCGGGATTGCGTTCGCCGCGATTAACCTATTACTCCCCGGTCCTTCCATGAGTATGAGTTAAACTTGTGCAACTTTTCCAATTCAACACTATCGATATTTGTAATGGCTGGACCCTTCATTACAGGAAGCAATGCTCGGTTGCGTACCTGGCTCGCAACCGTTTACGCGCTGTTCATCGTTTACGGGAGCCTGTCGCCGTTTTCCGGATGGCGCCCGCAAGGTATGCGATTCATCGAGATGCTGGAAGCGCCGTTCCGGCTAACCTACACCACATTCGACGCTGTTCTGAATCTGCTGTCATATCTGCCGTTCGGCCTGCTGGTTGGCATGGCTTTGCGTGCACGGTTTGATGCGGCAGTTAGCGTGATCGTTGCACTGCTGGCCGGGGTGTCATTGTCGGCAAGCATGGAATATCTGCAAATGTATCTGCCGACACGCATCAGTTCGAATATGGATTTGCTGTCAAACAGCGCCGGAACGCTGGTCGGCGCGCTGCTGGCAGTGAGTATCACTTCCTGGCCATGGTTGCTTGATCGCCTGACGCATTGGCGCAGCAACCTGTTCCAGCATGGCAAACAGATGGATTTCGGGCTAGCATTACTGATGTTGTGGGTGTTCGGGCAGGTTAAT
>QJWF01000203.1 GCA_003235435.1 Nitrosomonadales bacterium | reverse complement strand
TTGTATCACCTACTGACATTATCCTGTTCCTGTTCGTTGGTATTGTTCTGTTGCGGCTGAGCTCTTGCAACCTTGACCACATCGGGGTCGCTCCAGGTACCGCTCACATTGTATTCAAATGACACCAATTTATCGAGCGGATCACCCAACACCTTGCTCAGGAGCAGCGTACCCAAACCAACCGCCGGCCCGGCGGTAAATGCACCGATCAGCGACACGCTGGCTCCCAGGGTCGGCAATACCCTCACCCGCAAATTCTGAGTCTCGTTGTTCAGGTCCACGCTGCCTTTCAGGGTCACTTTCGCCGACGAACCATCAATATGGAAATCCTGCGATTCGAGCACGCCATCTTTTATCGTCGCATTGCCGTTGATGTTGTCGAATTGAAAACCTTCACTGAACACGTCGGTAAAATCCAGCGTGATGTGCCTGGGTAAGGCTTGCAAACTGAGAATACTGAGCAGTTTTCCAACACCCGGCTTCATTTTTACAAATCGCCCCTTGCCGGTATCCAGTTTGAGCGTGCCGTTCAAACTGGCATAGTTGAATTCGTCCGGCGATCCTACCCATGTCATATTGGAAACCAACTTGCCGCTTCCACCTTTGACGGTGTTAGGATAACCGTAACGAGCCAAAATCTTGCCGGCATCGCTGATATCCAGTTGCAGACTTACCTGGCTTTGCATGCCTGTTCTGCCTGCCACGCCCTGGTGGAATACGGCCTCGTCCCTGCCGAAGGCCAGAGTAAAATCGCTGTTGCCGATTGAAGATGTTTCGCTGTACCAGATACCGTCCCCCATCAGCGAACCGTCCGGGTTCGTTATGCGCAACCGGCGCATCCGCCAATCCTTGCCATCGGGATGACCAACCAATTCAAAACGGCCGATGTGTTTGTCCTTTAATTGCAGGTCCTCGATGGCGAGTTCCAATGCGGGAAGATGTTCCGGATGCAGCTTATCCGCCATATCGCCCTTTGCAGGAATAAGTGATTCTTCCGGTTTTGATGACAAGGGAGGTTGTTCCTCATCCATCAGGGTAAAGTTGAGCAAGCGCGCGCTGAGTTTGCCTTCATTTTCAAATCCATGCGGCAGCCATACCACTTCTCCGTTCAACGTACTGCTGGACAACTGCACATGCAAGGCTTCGCCGCGCCTTGCTGCATTGACACTGAGATTGCCGATGTTCAGGCCATAACCCTCAACCTTGTCAATATGCAGGTTTGCTCCGCCAATCGACATTGCCGGACCGGCAGAATCCGTTTTCCCCGCAAACTTCTCCCAGCCTTGTACCGACAGTAGTGGCAAATGGCCCACCAGCCATATCCCACCTTTGCCTCTCATCGTTACTGGCCTGACTTTTTGCTCAATATTTCCCAGATCGATGATGCCCTGCTTGATGACCATGGCGCCATTTTCTTCGTGACGCTCCAGTCTTGTGCTTAACATCTCGCCCAATTGCATCGTGATGATATCCGTTCCATCGCTTGCTCCGCTCTTCTCAATTCGGATCGGCAAGGTTTCATTGGCCGGCTTTGCAAAAGGTTGCGGCAAAGCGGAACTGATGCCCCGAAGATCAGAGGTTACAATCACTTGAGCGGATTTCCTGAAGACCTTTATATCAGCCTCCCATTCCGTCCGTCCGTGAAGATAACCCAGCACAGGATGGTGATCGCGGCTGCGCAACGCATCGATGTCGCTGCGTCCCTGTATGGTCGCGTGTATTGCTCCCGCTTCGACAGTCTGCAAATTGACACTGGCTGGTCCGCCAAGTATCTCCGAAGTCACGCCGCTGGCCTTGATACCCGATTCCGTAAACGATAGTACGCCACGGGTATTGAGCAAGTGAGGCACTTCCTTGCCAAGATTTATGTCGTTATCATGCACCTGGATATTGCCTGATACCTGTACCGGATCATTGCCCAGCAGCGGAATGCGCGCATACAGACTCAGGTGGCTGTTGCCGCTGGAGGAAATTCCATCTGTAAATCCATCTATGTAACCGCGTACCGGGCTTAGTTGGATAAATTTGAGAAACTCGTCGCTGGCCGCGTCAGCCTCCCCCTTGATTTCCAAGGGCAGACTGGCACTCATCATGTCCGGCAATGAGACGCTAACGTTCTGCAATCGCGCACCCAGTATATTTGCGGACGAAGACTTTACCTCCAACTTGTTGCCATTGATCAGGAATTCGCCGGAGATATTTTCGATACGGGGCCATTCTTTGCCGAACTCCAGTACCGCATCCCGGGCATGTCCCCCGATCTTGATTATCACGTTCTTGGTTCCATCCTGGGGGAAGTCGCTCAGATTGCCCTTGATGCGTATCCGGAAATCTTCGGTGTGACCGGCTAGCAGTGCATTATTCAACCAGTCATTCCCCTCCTTGTGCAACGCGACCAAAGGTGTGTAACGGGCTGCGCTTCTGATATCCCCACGCGTCAATTTGGCAGTCAGATCCAGGATACCCCTGGTGCCTCTTTTGGTCTGATAGCTGCCATACATATTGCCCGCCATGTCTTCGTTAGCAGCCGCGATGTTGCTGACATTGATGGTCAACTCCCCTCTTTTGCGCTGCCATCCTGCCTGCCCGGTCAGGGTAGCGAACGACAATGGTTCGCGCATTATGCCCGGCGCATCCACCTTCAACTGGCGAGAGTTGATGCTAATCCTGCCAGCCTCTTCGTTGCCATCCACATCTAGAGTCAAGCCGGAAAAGCCGGGTAAATCGCCAAACTGATGCAATCCGATGTTTTCGAACCGCCCCTTGATTTTGTACCGATCCGGTTTTTCGACCGCACCTTGCCATTGCACATCCAGATTGGTTAACTTTCCGTTCGGTGCATAAGCTTTCAATTTGGCGCGCAGCCCCTCTTCCAGCCGAATATATTTGGTCAACGCGGCGATAGTTTCCAAATGCAGCTGATTGGCGCGCACCTCCCCGCCGGCAGGCTGACTGTCGCTAGCTAGCTGGGTACGAATATAGAAATCCGTTGGCTTCAGCTCGATCCCGTCCTGCAAACGCACCGCAAAATGTCTGGTGGAAATTTCGAAGCCATCCGCGAGTTCATGCCATGTAATTCGACCGCGCAATCCGATTACATTCATCTCCGGAAGATCTTCGGAGAGTTTGGTTGACACGTCTCGCAGGTCCAGATCGGCGATAATCTGGTCCATCTGGCCGTTTCTTATACCCAGCCAGCCGCGCAAAGCGCCACGACCGCGGCTGAATTCGCCGGGCATATCCAGCCAGGATCGCCAACCTGTCATGTCGGTGTAATCCAGCTGAGTGAAAAACTGGCCGCGCCAATCGCCTATGTCGTCGAAGCTCCCGCCATGCAAATCTCCGCGTAGATCCAGGCGGGTTGCCAGTTCTGGCGGCGGCAGGGCACGCAATGCAAAAAGGTGATGATTGAAAAAACTCTCAATGCGCAAATTGACCTGTTGCAGCACCAATGGCGGGGCAGCTCGCTGCTCATCGACCCATACCACAAGCGCATCACGCAATACCATACGCGATTGGTGCAACAACCAGTCGGAAAGATCCTTATCGTCTCCCTGCTTGGATATTGCAAGGCCGCCGAAATATATTTTTCCATGCTCGTCACGGCGTACCAGCAACTCCGGTTTCGATATTTCCAGACTGGCCAGCCTTAGCTCGGCACTGAACAACGACATCCATGAAACGCTGCCATTGATGCCAGGCAGAACCAGCGCAGGCAGCTGTCTCTCGTCAAATATGCGCACATCGGAAAAATTAAGGCGCGGCTGCAGTCCCTGCCAATCCCCCTCGATTTTTCCGATCGTGACAGTACTGCCTATAGCGTTTGAAAGGGAGGTTGTGATCCTGTCGTGATACAGCTCGATATCGGGCAGCAAATAGTACCGCAGCGAAATTATGGCAATCGCTATCAGCACGGCAAATGCTGCCGATGTTACGATGGCAAACCGCGCCAGCCAGATCAAACTGCGTCTTAGCAGACGGGACATGTATGAGTTCAGCATGGATTCGTGATGGGATATTCCGGTTGCCTGGTCTTCTATCCGGAGGTTAGCAGCGTCTCTTGATAGGCAATAATTTGGCGACTGGCAATTAATCAGATGACAATGTACATTCTAACTTGAAGCTTCAACGAAGAATACCGCAAACTTTCGGTCAGCGTTGATGCATACACCACTTTCCTGAGTACAAAAC
>QJWF01000074.1 GCA_003235435.1 Nitrosomonadales bacterium | reverse complement strand
TCTTCGGCGGCAAGCTCAAGGCGATGCCGCCCAAGCTGGTGACGGACAAGGGCGACCACATAGTGATACGCCCGCTGGCATACTGCTCGGAGAAGGATATCGCCCGCTATGCGCGGGGTATGAAGTTTCCGATAATCCCGTGCAACTTGTGCGGCGCGCAGGAAAATCTGCAACGGCAGAACATAAAGGAATTGCTGGCTGCATGGGAAAAGGAATATCCGGGACGCAGCCAGACCATATTCACGGCGATGCAGAACATCGTTCCTTCGCATCTTCTCGACAGCGAATTGTTCGATTTCAAGAACATTCGGCTCGGTCAGCAGACAGCCGAAGGAGATGTGGTGTTTGATCAGGATGTATGATTGCCGGGCGTTCGGCCTGTTCGCGATAACATTCGTCTGTGATATGCTTGCCTGCATTAAACCGGCAAGACTTGTGTTTTCGCAGCAGTGAAGCCAGAACTGGAAGTCTTGCAGGCTTGCTGCTTGCCATGATCAACCAATTGTAGATATTAAATAGGAGCGATTTATGTTTTTGCGCCAATTTCTTGCACTATTCCTGATCGCATTCAGCAGTACAGTCTTGGCAGATTCCGTCGATATCAACCTGCGCGACAATAGTGCGCAGGTCCAGTACAACGCCTCGATGGGCCGAGACACTCTCGGAAGGTCCGAACTCCACGCGGGTTTTCTGTACACCAGCAGCAACAATTCGCTGTTCGATTTTGGCTTGCTGGTTCAGGACGAATTGGCCGGCGCACCCGGGGTCACGGTTGGGGTTGGTTTGAAAGGCCTGATCGCCAAAACCAAACTCAATAATGCCAGAGCTGTGGCTTTGGGAGGTTTGGTGCGTTTTGCACCGTTTACCGACACCCGCTTTGGCATCTCCGGATTGATTTACATGTCTCCGAATATCGTCACTTTCGGTGATGCCGACCGTTATACTGAAACAGGCCTGAAGCTGGATTATGAAGTCATACCGCAGGCGATAGCCTATATCGGCTACCGGAAGATAAAGCTGGGCCTGACGATTCCGCCGGACGAGATACTGGACGAAGGTGTCAATATCGGTGTGAAAATTTCATTCTGACCCGGTATCGGTTAATGGCCGGGCATCAGGACTGCTGAATTGAAATAAAAGTAATCCGAATCACTTCACCGCGATCTTGAAAACCACTTTGCGGATTAAATCTTCGCCCACCAGCGGGGCATGCGCATCATCCGGGAAGAACATGCAGAATGCACCGGGTGGCGTGGCAATCCATGTTGCAGGGGTGTCGTTGTAGAAACGGATATCGCGCGCCTCGCTGTATTCGTCCACCGGCTTGTGGCAATCCGCAAGAGCCCTCCATCCCATCTCGTCGACGCCATCCAGAACCAACTGAATATCTATGTAACGGCGGTGGCTCTCCAGCTTTGCTTCTGCGCGTGTACGCCCCGGCATATGTTCCACGATGGCCAGCAGATCTTCTCCAATGATCGGATAGCAACCCGGCGAGAGCGAATGCAGATCGGTTTTGCGGATGTAGTCAAATGCGTGCGGGAACAAGGGATGTAGTTCGGCATAGCGGCTGGAGTTGGAGAGGGTGGAGAAGATCATGCCTGTGCTTTCAGTAGATTTACTGCGTATTTGCCAAATAACTCGACTTAGACGAACTTGGCCAGCATGCCTCTGGTCAGTTCGCCCTGCAGGGGTATTTGCACCAGATGTCCGCTGCCCGGTGCTGTGGTCAGAACTTCGCCTTTGAGGTCGCGCATTTCGTTTAACATGAGAATCCGATTTCCGGAAGGGTGGATGATCTCAAGTTTGTCGCCGACCTGGAAACGATTCTTCACGTCGATCTCGGCAAAGCCATTGGCGCATCTGACGATGTCGCCGACATATTGCTGGCGAGAATTCTCGGAATGTCCACGCAGATAGTTCTGCTGTTCGTGAGTGTGATGGCGCTCGTAGAAACCGTCGGTGTAACCTCGGTTTGCCAGCGCATCCAGTGCCCCCAGTAAAGCCGGGTTGAAAGGTCGGCCAGACACTGCATCGTCGATCGCCTGCCGATATACTTGCGCTGTACGTGCGACATAGTAGATCGACTTGGTGCGTCCTTCGACCTTGAGCGAGTCGATACCGATCCTTGCAAGACGCTCGACGTGTTCTACCGCGCGCAAATCCCTGGAGTTCATGATGTAGGTGCCGTGCTCGTCTTCCATCACCGGCATCAGTTCGCCGGGATGATCCTGGCGCGAGATGACGTAAACGCGGTCTGCCATCGGGTGGCGTTCCTGTTCGCCGCAGTCCGACAACGCGCTTTGGCGCAGCGCCCTGTCGAAATCGAAGTCTATCTTCTGGATATCACCGGTGCCGTTCTCTTCGGCATTTTCAACCTTGTAATCCCAGCGGCACGAATTGGTGCAGGTGCCCTGGTTGGCATCGCGATGGTTGAAGTAGCCGGACAACAAACAACGCCCGGAATAGGCGATGCACAGCGCGCCGTGCACGAAGACTTCCAATTCAATGCCCGAACATTTCTGGCGTATCTCTTCAATCTCGTCCAGCGACAGTTCGCGCGACAGGATCACACGGGTAAGGCCGAGTGATTGCCAGAATTTTACCGCTGCAAAATTGACTGTGTTGGCCTGTACCGAAAGATGGACCGGCATTTCCGGCCAGCGCTCGCGCACCATCGCGATCAGGCCGGGATCGGCCATGATCAGCGCATCCGGACGCATCTCGATGACCGGGGCCATGTCTGACATATATGTCTTCACCTTGGCGTTGTGGGGCATCAGGTTGCTGGCAACAAAAAATTTCTTGCCGAGTGCATGTGCTTCCTGAATACCGGTACCCAGTTCTTCCAGCTTGAACTCGTTGTTGCGCGCGCGCAGTGAATATCGTGGTTGTCCGGCATATACCGCGTCCGCACCGTAAGCGTAAGCAGTGCGCATTTTGTCCAGCGTTCCGGCGGGCAACAGCAACTCAGGTTCGCGTGATCGGCTCACAGTCCCAGACGCTTCCAGATCTCCACGCTGGGGGCAGCATGATTCAGAGTATAGAAATGCAGACCAGGCGCGCCGCCAGCAAGCAGCCGTTCGCATAACGTCGTGACAACATCAAGGCCGAACGCCTGTATTGCTTCGCTATCGTCGCCAAAACCTTCCAGAGTTTTGCGCATCCAGCGCGGAATCTCAGCGCCGCAGGCATCAGAGAAACGCGCCAGTTGTGCAAACTTGACGATAGGCATGATTCCCGGCACGACCGGAACGGTGACACCCAGCTTGCGGCACTCGTCCACGAAACGAAAATAGCTGTCGGCATTGTAAAAATACTGCGTGATCGCCGAGTCTGCTCCCGCCTCGATCTTGCGCTTGAAATTGAGCAGGTCGCTGCGCACCGATTTCGCCTGCGGATGGACTTCAGGGTAGCCCGCAACTTCGATGTGGAAATGGTTGCCGGTCTGCTCGCGGATGTATGACACCAGTTCGTTGGCATACTGGAATTCGCCGGTGGTGGCCATGCCGGAAGGGAGATCACCGCGAAGCGCAACAATACGGTTGATGCCTAGATTCTTGTAGGTCTCGAGAATGGCGCGGATGTTTTCGCGAGTTGAACCGACGCAGGAAAGATGCGGTGCAGCAGCGTAGCCTTCCTGCTTGATCTGCCGTACGGATTCCAGCGTACGGTCGCGCGTGGAACCGCCTGCGCCGAACGTGACCGAAAAGAATTCCGGCTTGAGCTTCGCCAGTTGCTTGCGCGTAGCGGCGAGTCTTTCCACACCCTCGGGAGTCTGAGGCGGAAAGAATTCAAAACTGAATACCGGCTTGATCATTGCTTTCTCATCAATTGAGTGGCCGCCGCGGACAGTGCCCAGGAAAAGATACTGTACAGAACGGAACCCAACACACCGTGCCAGAAGCTGTCTACCAGGAATCCTTTCAGTATCGAACCGACAAACCAGAACAGAAGACCGTTGATGACAAAGATGAACAACCCTATCGTGAGCAGTGTGACCGGCAGGGTAAGTAATAACAACAAAGGGCGTATCAGTGTGTTAATCAATCCTAGGAAAAATGCCGCAATCAGGGCGGCGGTGAATCCGTCTACGTGGATGCCTGGAACGAAATTGGCCACTGCGAGCAGCGCAAGCGCGTTGAGTATCCATATCAGCAACAATTCGAACTGCAGTTTCATAAAACTTCCTTTTGCCGTGTTGCCCGTTTCGAAAGTCCGGGTCAGCAATGCCTCAACTCAAGTGGATTTCCGCCAAGACATACATTCTTGCAGAGGATTCCAGTCCGGTTTGCCGTGTATGCAAGTCTTGTGTTCCGCCAGTATTCAATACCTGTACTGTCGGCGCGAGTAATGGGTGCTGATTCAATAACGGTAGTGTTCGGGTTTGTAAGGACCTTCCTTGGGCACGCCGATATAAGCGGCCTGCTGGTCGGTCAGAGTGCTTAGTTGCGCATTCAGTTTGGTTAGCTGCAGCCTGGCCACCTTCTCATCCAGATGCTTGGGCAATGTATAGACACCGATCGGGTAGTCCTTGGCGCGGGTGAACAACTCGATCTGTGCAATGGTCTGGTTTGCAAATGAAGAGGACATCACATAGGACGGATGGCCGGTTCCGCAGCCGAGGTTCACCAAACGACCCTTGGCGAGCAGGATGATTCGTTTGCCGTCCGGGAAAATCACATGGTCCACCTGCGGCTTTATTTCTTCCCACTGGTATTTTTCCAGCGAGGCGACGTCGATTTCGTTGTCGAAATGGCCAATGTTGCAGACGATAGCCTGATCTTTCATCTTCGCCATGTGGTCGTGGGTGATGACGTGGAAATTTCCGGTGCATGTCACAAAAATATCGGCCTTGTCCGCAGCGTAGTCCATAGTAACTACGCGGAAGCCTTCCATTGCGGCCTGCAATGCGCAGATCGGGTCTATCTCGGTCACCCAGACTTGAGCTGACAGGGCACGCATGGCCTGCGCAGAGCCTTTGCCCACATCGCCATAACCACAAACCAGCGCAACCTTGCCGGCAATCATCACGTCGGTTGCGCGCTTGATACCATCTACCAGAGACTCACGGCAACCGTACAGGTTGTCGAATTTTGACTTTGTTACCGAGTCGTTGACGTTGATGGCCGGAAATTTCAGTTCACCGCGTTCATGCATCTGGTACAGGCGATGCACGCCCGTGGTGGTTTCCTCGGTCACGCCCTTGATTGCGGCGAGACGCCTGGAATACCAGGTCTTGTCGACATCAAGCTTGGCCTTAATCGACGCAAACAAGCAGGTTTCTTCCTCGGAACCGGGCTTACTCAACACAGAAGCATCCTTTTCTGCACGCGCGCCCAGATGCAACAGCAAAGTTGCATCGCCGCCGTCGTCGAGGATCATATTGGACAGGCCGCCGTCAGGCCATTCGAAGATGCGGTGGGTGTAATCCCAGTAGTCGGTGAGCGTCTCGCCCTTTACTGCATACACTGCGACGCCATCAGCGGCGATCGCGGCAGCGGCATGATCCTGGGTTGAGTAGATGTTGCAGGATGCCCAGCGCACTTCCGCGCCGAGCGCGGTCAGAGTTTCGATCAGCACTGCGGTCTGTATGGTCATGTGCAGCGAGCCAGTAATGCGCGCGCCCTTGAGCGGCCGGCTATTGGCGAATTCCTTGCGGATCGCCATAAGTCCGGGCATCTCGGTTTCGGCGATGGCGATTTCCTTGCGTCCCCATGCGGCCAGGGAGATATCGGCGACTTTGTAATCGGTGATTTTCTTTACTGCAGCGTTCCCGCCGGCAATTGTGTTCATAAGTGGCTCCATTCATATCGTTAATGAATGGGTGCGGTTGAAACTTGTACATGGACCCCGAGCCTGACGGGGGACTGGTTGTCCAGACCCGCTGCAGCACCCCTCGGAGGGCGCGGATTATAAACCCAAAAGCGAAATTTTGCTAAATTCCGGCATCCGCGCGAAGTGCGGCCGCTTTATTAGTTGCTTCCCAGGAGAAGTCCGGTTCTTCACGGCCGAAGTGGCCATAAGCCGCGGTTTTTTCATAGATCGGACGCAACAGATCGAGCATCTGCACGATGCCTTTCGGGCGCAGGTCGAAGTGTTTCCTGATCAGTTCCGAGATTTTTTCGTCGGAGATCTTGCCGGTGCCGTAAGTAGTAACCCACACGCTGGTGGGCTGTGCAACACCGATCGCATAGGAAATCTGGATCAGGCACTTGCTGGCCAGACCGGCTGCCACGATGTTCTTGGCGACATACCTGCCGGCGTAAGCGGCAGAACGGTCGACCTTGGAAGGATCCTTGCCGGAGAAAGCGCCTCCGCCGTGCGGCGCTGCACCACCATAGGTGTCCACGATGATCTTGCGTCCGGTCAGTCCGCAATCGCCCTGAGGGCCTCCTACAACGAAACGGCCGGTCGGATTGACCAGATACTTGATATTGCCCTTGATCAGCTCTTTCGGCAGGATAGGTTTGATGATCTCCTCGATCGCGGCTTCGCGTATCTTTTCCAGCGTCATCTCCGGGGAATGCTGAGTGGATAGCACCACGGTGTCTATCGAGTGCGGCATGCCACCCTCGTAGCGGATGGTGACCTGCGACTTCGCGTCTGGGCGCAGCCACGGCAAACGTCCGTCGTGGCGCAATTGTGCCTGGCGTTGCACAATACGGTGTGAAAGGTAGATGGGCAGCGGCATCAGTGTGTCTGTCTCATCGCATGCATAGCCGAACATCAATCCCTGGTCTCCTGCCCCTTGACCAAGTTCATCATCGTAGGCCTTGTTTACTCCCTGGGCGATGTCTGGGCTTTGCTTGTCGTAAGCTACCAGCACTGCGCATCCTTTGTAGTCGATACCAAATTCGGTGTTGTCGTAACCAATGCGTTTGATGGTATTACGAGCCACCTGGATGTAATCGACATTGGCTGCCGTGGTGATTTCGCCAGCCAGTACGACCAAGCCGGTGTTGCACAGCGTCTCGGCAGCAATACGCGAATGCTTGTCCTGCGCTAGAATGGCGTCCACGATCGCATCGGATATCTGGTCGGCTACCTTGTCAGGATGCCCCTCGGACACGGATTCGGATGTAAAGAAATATTCGCTCATGGCTCTCCGTTCGATCACTTCGTTAGTAAAAGGGCGCGCATTATAGCAAAACCTCCCGTACCTATTGAATTTATGATTTCTTCCCTGATGGTTGGCTTATTCGAGCTACTTGCCCGTTTGTCCCTGCCGGTGCTGCACCGCCTCGGTGCGATGGCCGGCTGGATAACGTACCTTTTTTCCCCGCAATATGCAGCGCGTTTGCGAGAAAATCTGGTCCACGCCGGGCTTGGGCATTCGAAAGGCCAATTGCGCAAATTGCAGTACGCGAACATCCGTGAAGCGGGCAAGGGTGTGCTGGAGTTGCCCTGGGTATGGCGGCGCCCGCTGGAAGAGGTGATTGCCAGCGTCAGGCAATGCCATGGATGGGAACATGTCGAGACAGAACATGCCAAGGGCAAGGGCGTGATCATGTTGACCCCGCATCTCGGATGTTTTGAGGTAATCAGCCTGTATATCGCTGCGAGATCGCCGATAACCAGCATGTACCGCCCGCCGCGCTGGAGATTCCTGGACATATTGATGCATCAGGGACGTGCGCGCGGGCAGATGAAGCTGGTGGCGGCGGATTTCGGAGGGGTGCGTCAGATGCTCAAAGCACTCAAACGCGGCGAGTTCATCGGTATATTGCCCGATCAAGTGCCTGGCAATGGCGAGGGGGAATGGGCTTCGTTCTTCGGGCGCCCCGCTTATACGATGACGCTGATCGGCCGCTTGGTCGAATCAAGCGGCGCGCCAGTGGTGATGTGCTACTGCGAACGCATGGTCGAAGGAGCGGGTTATATTTTGAACTTTACCCCGTTGGTGCTCGATGTTTCCCGTTCTATCCCACAACAGATAAACAGTGCCTTGGAATCTGTGATACGCAGGCTTCCTGGGCAATACCTGTGGAGTTACAACCGCTACAAAGTCCCGCGCGGTGTGTTGCCGCCGAATACTGCCAAGGATCAGTGATGCTGGTGAGGCTCGGTGTTTTCATATTGTGGCTGATACATTTTTTGCCGTTCAGTTTCATCGTTACGATTGGAAACAGTCTCGGCATCCTGCTTTATCTTGTTGCAGTTGAACGGCGCCGTGTAGGGGCCATCAATTTGAAACTGTGCTTTCCGGATATGAACGACGAGGAACGGGAAAAGCTGTTGCGAGATCATTTCATGATGTTCTGTCGCGGCCTTGTCGAGCGCAGTATCCTGTGGTGGTCGAGTGCCGAGCGCATTTCCGGGCTGATACGCGTCGAAGGGGTGGAGCATTTCGAAGCAGTAAAAGGCAAGCCTGCCATCCTGCTGACGCCTCATTTTGTCGGCATGGATGCCGGAGGACAGTGGATCGCCCAACACATCGACACGGTGTGCATGTATGCGAACCAGAAAAGTCTCTACCTGACAGAGTTGCTGCTGAAGAAGCGCGCCCGCTTTCGCAACCAGTATCTTTATTCGCGCCAGCAGGGACTGCGCCCCATCCTCAAGGGGATGCGTTCCGGATTGCCGTTCATCTATCCTCCTGATCAGGACCAAGGTGTCAGGGATGGCGCTTTTGTACCATTTTTCGGGGTGCCAGCCGCGACGATGACTTCGGTACCGCGTATTGCACAGATGACAGGCGCTAAAATCCTGCCTTGCATTACACGCTTGTTGCCGGGCGGAGCAGGGTATTTACTGACTTTCTATCCTGCATGGGAAAATTATCCGAGCGGCGATGATATCGCCGATACGCGCCGCATGAACGAATTCATCGAACAGCGTGTGATGGAGATGCCCGAACAATATTTCTGGCTGCATAAGCGGTTCAAGACACGCCCCGAAGGCGAGAAGAGGTTCTACTGATGAAATACCATGATTTGCGCGATTTCATTAATCAACTGGAACAGACCGGCGAATTGAAACGCGTGACAGTGCAAGTTTCCACGCATCTTGAAATGACCGAGATCTGCGACCGGGTGCTGCGCGCAGGAGGGCCTGCAATACTGTTTGAGAACGTTGCGGGACACAACACGCCTCCGAACAAGATTCCCGTCCTGGCGAACCTGTTCGGCACGGCGCGCCGGGTGGCATTGGGAATGGGTGAGGAATCGACCGCCGCGCTGCGCGAGGTAGGCAAACTGCTGGCTTATTTAAAGGAACCCGAACCGCCCAAGGGATTGAAGGATGCATGGGAAAAGTGGCCGGCATTGAAGCAGGTGCTCACGATGTCACCCAAGGTTCTATCATCAGCTCCGAGTCAGGAAATCGTTTGGGAAGACAGCGAGGCAGATCTGAGCAAACTGCCAATCCAGACCTGCTGGCCAGGCGACATCGCTCCGCTAATCACTTGGGGACTGGTTGTTACACGCGGTCCAAGCAAGCCGCGCCAGAATCTAGGTATCTACCGCCAACAGGTGATTGCACCGAACAAAGTCATCATGCGCTGGCTTGCTCATCGCGGCGGCGCACTCGATTTCCGCGACCATTGCATGAAAAATCCGGGGCTGCCTTTTCCTGTCGCGGTGGTGATCGGCGCCGATCCTGCCACGATATTGGGTGCCGTCACGCCGATACCGGACAACCTGAGCGAGTACCAGTTTGCCGGGTTGCTGCGCGGCAGCAAGACCGAATTGGTCAAGTGCCTAGGCAGCGATCTGATGGTGCCGGCTTCCGCCGAGATAGTGCTCGAGGGCGTAATCCATCCGGATGAAACGGCGCTTGAGGGCCCGTTCGGCGATCACACCGGGTACTATAACGAGCAGGAAAGATTTCCTGTATTCACAATCGAGCGCATCACCATGCGCTCAAATCCGATCTACCATTCGACCTACACCGGAAAGCCGCCTGATGAACCGTCCATGCTGGGGGTCGCGCTCAACGAGGTGTTCGTGCCTTTGCTGCAAAAACAGTTCCCCGAGATTTCGGATTTTTATCTTCCGCCTGAAGGTTGTTCGTATCGCATGGCTGTGGTGAGCATAAGGAAACAATATGCCGGACACGCCAAGCGCGTGATGTTCGGCATTTGGAGTTTTCTGCGCCAGTTCATGTACACCAAGTTCATCATTGTAGTGGATGGCGATATCGACGTGCGCGACTGGAAAGAAGTGATCTGGGCAGTGACCACACGCGTCGATCCGGTGCGAGACACCTTGCTGGTGGACAACACGCCGATCGATTATCTTGATTTTGCCAGTCCGGTATCGGGCTTGGGCGGCAAGATGGGGCTCGATGCCACCAACAAGTGGCCGGGCGAGACACAACGTGCATGGGGAACGCCTATCGAGATGGATGAGGCTGTAAAGCTGCGCATCGACGAGATGTGGGGTGCGCTGGGTTTATAGTCTTTGGCAGGGAGAAGCCGTAACAAGCTTTGCTTATTGTCGATAAGTTTGCCTAGAAGTTGAACACCGCTCCGATGTACAGCATGCCGGCGTGAGATGTAGTGGTGATGGCCGCGTCTCCCACAGGATAGCTGTCATAACCGAACAGTATGCCGGCTTCGTTGCCAACGTTGAATTTGCCCCCAAAACCTATGGACAAACCTGTGTTGGTATATGTGAAATTTCCAGTGAAACCGGGTTTGGCCGTATCATCCAGCGTGCTGCTTGAAATTCCCATTTTGCCGAACAAGGAGAATTCAGGACTCAGCGGCAATGAACCCACTCCGCTGAATCCGAATGAACGACCCTTGATGGTTCCGGAAGTGCTATCAAACCCACCCAGGCGATTGAATTCGGCTTCGACAGCAAAGTAATCATTGATGGTGTAGCCGCCCAAGAAACCATAACCTGCCTGGCTGTTGTTTGACACGTTGGCGTAGTCATAATTTACGCTGCCGAATTTGGCGCCAATGTAAAAACCGCTATCAGCCGCGAGAGCGGGAGTAATTGCACAGGCGGACAACAGGACAGCAATAACAACGTTTTTCATGGTCTATTCCTTGAAGTAGTAAAGTAAAAGATGCGAATATTTAATGCAACGGCACATAAGTAATAGCAAACAGTCGAAAATAAACTTTAAAAAATTGCGTCTTGACAATAATGCAGCCTTACTCAATCCCGGTTGTGAAAGTCAAGGTCAACATATTGCTGGCTTCAGCACGGGTCAAAATCTGTGTATACCCGCAACACTCACTACATCCACATTGAAGACAACAGGATTGCCCAACAAGTAGCGATCCCAGGAAAATCTGAGAGTTGTTTTCGGGTCGAAATTGTATCGAAGCCCAAAGCCGTGGGTAAATGAAGAGTTGCGTTGTGTCTCGCCCGGCATTTTCCAGGTAGTACTGGCGTAGCTTATTCTTGCATACAGCGAGAACGGATCGTCACCCGGATAAAAGAATAATGCACTGACATCCACGCCTGCGGCTTTTACACCGCTAAAACTACCCAAGTCTATATATTCGGCCTCAATCGCGAAGTCAGGGTTGATCTTATAGCCGCCGAAGACAGCAACGGCAGAAGGGCTGTTGGTCACACCTGTGATGCTGTGTCTGGATTTCCCAATTTTGATCCCGGCATACATGTCCTCTGCTTCAACAGGAAAGGCAATTGATGCAACAAGTAAAGCGACCAGCGCGGTTTTTTTCATGGGTGATCCCCGGGTTTATTTTTGGCGCAGATACATTACGGTCAAACCGTATATACCACCTCGCGCATCTTATCGAGAGCGACGAATCAGGCGTTCATTATAAGTCGTTTTAAAATCCAAATATCATTTGTGCGAAATTGCTGCGCAGCAGCTTGGGCGCGGCTAATGA
Organism: Nitrosomonadales bacterium; assembly: GCA_003235435.1. GTDB lineage: Bacteria > Pseudomonadota > Gammaproteobacteria > Burkholderiales > Gallionellaceae > Gallionella. Next base: position 1,857 of record QJWF01000074.1, on the reverse strand, counting down.
TATGGCTTGGATTTCGTTAGCTGTTGCGAATACGACGGCCTCTGTCGACGAAACGATCTGAGCGAATCCGGACTCGGATTAAATCGGGTTGCATCGCTTCTGTGACAGAGCGATGGCAAAAACAATCCAATTATCAAGTCACAAATCCGATGCTCCCCTTTTTGTTACCCATCCGTAACCAGCCCTAAAACTGTATGCTCCCATAACAAAGCACTTTAGCTTGTTTACGTAATCTATTATTTTTTAAGTATATTTGTTTTTCTTTAACTTCCGGCTCTAACTCATTGTCCCGTAAAGAAAAACCCTGTTCTTATCGCTTGACCACCGTGTTTTTATCCAATATAGTGGGCGCAAGTGGTAAAAAGTGGGTAAAAGTGGGGGTTGGAAATGTTTCAGGGAGCGGCACAACTCAGTCTGGATAGCAAGGGCAGACTCGCGATACCTGCACGGTATCGCGACATGCTGCTTGCGCATTGCGCCGGAAATTTAGTGGTGACCGCAGATGCAGACGGTTGTCTGTTGGTCTATCCGCACCCCGAGTGGCAACCGATTCGCGAGAAGCTGCTCAAGCTTTCCGCTCTCAATCCAAAGATACGTGCCTTGCAGCGTCGCCTAATCGGTTATGCCGAAGATGTGGTGATGGATGGGGCGGGGCGCGTTCTGATTTCTCCGACCCTGCGCAGCTACGCCATGCTCGACAAGCGCGTGATGCTGGTCGGTCAGGGTAACAAATTCGAATTATGGGACGAAGTGAAGTGGCAGTCGCAGCAGGAGGCCGGCCTGTCGTTCATGGATGGTGAGTTGCCACCCGAGCTTGAAGGCTTTTCTCTGTGAATGAGGGCTTGTCCCATACCACCGTTCTGTTGAATGAAGCTGTTGAAGCGCTGGCGATCAAGGCGGATGGCATATATGTGGACGGAACCTTCGGACGCGGCGGCCACAGCAAGCTCATCCTGGAGAAATTGGGCAGCAACGGGAAATTAATTGCGCTGGACAAGGACCCTGCTGCGATCTTGGTCGGCAAGCAATGGCGCGACAGCCGATTTCGGATTGTGCACAGCAGCTTCGCCGAGTTGGAGGAGGTGCTGGGCAAGCAGGGCGTGGAAATGGTGGACGGCATTTTGCTGGATCTGGGCGTGTCGTCGCCGCAGTTGGATGACTCTGAGCGTGGTTTCAGTTTTCGCTTTGATGCACCGCTGGATATGCGCATGGATGTCAGCAGCGGCATTACCGCAGCGGAATGGCTGGCGAATGTGGATGAAGGATTACTTGGGGAGGTAATACATGATTACGGCGAAGAACGGTTTGCTAAGCAGATTGCAAGATCGATTGTTGCGGCGCGCACAATTAAGTCCATCAATACTACGCGGCAACTCGCCGAACTGGTTGGCAAAGCGGTACGGACCCGTGAGCAAGGGCAGAATCCGGCGACACGCACATTTCAGGCTATACGGATTTATCTCAACCGGGAACTCGAAGAGCTTGCGCGGGTGCTGCCAAGCTGCTTAAAGCTTCTGAAGTGCGGCGGGCGCCTCGTGGTGATCAGTTTTCATTCGCTGGAAGATCGGATCGTAAAGCACTTTATGCGCGACATGTCGGAAGGAGACAAATTGCCGCGAGATGTTCCGGTACGCGCCAAAGAAGTTCCGCGGGGCAGGTTGAAGTTGATCGGCAAGGCGGTGCGCGCCGGAGCGGAGGAGCGGGATATTAATCCTCGAGCGCGCAGCGCGGTGTTGCGTGTCGCGGAGCGCAGCGATGTTGCTTAACGGCAACGGCTTGAATGCACTATTGCTGGCCGCAGTGGTGATCTGTGCATTAAGTGTGGTTACTTCGCAGCATAAAGCCCGCAAGCTGTAT
>QJWF01000125.1 GCA_003235435.1 Nitrosomonadales bacterium | reverse complement strand
GTGTCAACTCAACCAGGCTTACTTGATCAGTACTCCGATGGTTATCGAAACGCAACGCTGCTGCCTCAGGATTCTCGGAAATATATTTCGGTGCGTATAGATCTACCATTGCAGCGACTTTAGCACCCAAAGAATGAAAAGCATTCGTTCCAACCATCATCATATCTCGCGACTCGCCTTTCTGATGGTTAGACCAGGATGACTCATGGCCTTCCCAGCGGAAATATACCCATTCTGGCCGGCCTGCTCCTATGCCGATAATCTCGGCCTTATTGATCATCGGTTTTTCGATGATCTTGTTAATCGCATCGCGCCAGTCTGGCCATGCGTCAAAATGCGTTGAGAGCGCCAAACGGAATTGAGCTTGAACGTTTTGATGATTCCGCTGCGAAGGAGGGATAACAAACCCGTCCTTGCTGGACGGACTGATGAATAAATAGGCCGCCAATATCGAAACAGCCAACAGAGAGAAAGCGGAGAATATTACCTGCCGGTGTGTTGATGTTTTTTCTTGTGCTAACAACAAATCCCTTCGTTCCGCCTTGTGCCAGGTCTCATCAGCATGATGAAACTCCTTCCACCATGAATATATGACAACAAAATTATAAAAATATGATATGGGAACTATTAACAATCCGTAGGGCAGCAGTTTTAAATCTGCGAAAGACCTGTCGAGTACCACGCTGTATAGCGAAATCAATATGAACGTTATCATTCCCAGATAAATCAGTATGTCCATGAAACTACTGAACTGGACCATGCCACTGGAATAGGCAAAAGGAAGGGCTATCAGCAATATTGATTGCAATAGAGGCACTACGCCTATGCTTAAAAAATTTATTGGCAGATAGGCGGAAAAAGGAAAATATCGTGGGGAGAAAAAAAGTTCTTTATGATACTTGGCGACCTTTAGATAACTTCTTACCCATCTCACCCTTTGTTTCCATAGCGCTGACAGCGTTCCAGGACATTCAGCCATTACCTTTGCCCGGGGATCAAAGATGATCTTTTTGTTATAACGATGCAGGCGAAAGGTAATTTCCAGATCTTCGCCCCAGATTTCCCTAAAACCGCCGATTTCCTGCAATACAGGCTTGCGTATAGCCCCCAAATTGCCGGATATAATTTGCAGGCAACCTATCGCAGATAATGCTCGACGCACAAATCCGGTACCAATATGTGTCGTAATGGTCAGGAATCTATGTATGGCAGTTTGCGGATACAGCGGCATATCGTTTCCACATACCGCGTCGATTTCTGGATCAGCAAACCAACGCACCATTAGACTTACAGTATCAGGCAGAAACAGGCTGTCGGCATCCGTATAGAGGATAATATCTCCATCTGCCGCTGCTATTCCGCGATTCAGGGCATTTGCCTTACCTGCGTTGGCCTGATAGATGTATCTGATTTTCTCGTGCTCGATCAGATCGGCAATACACTGCTCAGTTTGATCGGTTGAACCATCGTTGACGACGATGATTTCCATATTTGGGTAATCGCTATCGAGTATGGAAAGCAAGGTGGAGTGGAGCGTTGTTTCCTCGTTATAAGCCGGAACAATTACGCTTACCCTGGCTCCGAAAGCAGGAAGTTCTGCAAGCTTGCTGCGCTTCCAATATTCGTAGATTATGGTTAAAGGGAAGAACACCAGGCTTTGCAAGCCCAGCAGAAAGACGAACAAGCCGAATGAGTAAAAAAGCGTGAAAAAAGTAACAGTCATTAATCGAGGATTCTATAGACCTTGAACGCGGAAGCATACGGGACGCCGCATTGAATCCCGCGATGGGCTGCGCGCCCTTTCAGAAGCTCCGGATCCATGTATGTCTTTTGGCTTTGAGTTTTGTGAAATCTGACGGCTTTCAGCATATCCTTCAGATAATCAGTGATGTCGACATAGTAATCTGGCTTGAAATCATCGGGCGTACTGACAGACTCGTAGCACAGAACCGCAGGTATCATTCTTGCTGCCTCTCTGGAAGCGGAGAATACCGCACGATGATCACCGTGCGTATCATATGGGTTGTGTGTTAACACCGTTGTGGGAGCAACTTCCTTGATTACGGACTCGATGGAATTTTTTAATTTATTGATATTATCCTGCAGGTGGGTGTCAGGGAAATCAAAAATCCAATTGCCATCAAGGTCCATAAATTCGGCGGAACTGCTTGCTTCCTTTTCGCGCCGATTATCATTGTCCCCGCCGCGCTCTCCCTTGGTAAGGGTCAATCCATAGACTTTAGCGCCATTTTCTTTGGCCTTGATAAGATATCCTCCGCAACCTAATTCTATATCGTCCGGATGAGCGCCTATTGCTAATATCACATTGCGTTCCATTTTGCTTTCTGCCCTGTCGACATATCGGATTTGGCTCAGATATATCAAACCCAGCAGGATTACGAGTATCGAGTTGACGAAGCTTTCCAAGACCTCGATGTCCATCCACTTCCTAAGTTCCCCTTCGACTACAAAAGCGGCGATCGATATCACCAGAATTGCAGGAAGTGCGACAAGGATCAGATTCGCAATTAAACGTTTGCGACGATGCAGGATCTTTCTATGCTTTTTGTAATTTAAAAAGATCAGTGCAATGAAAAACGCCTGTGCAAAAAACTCGAGATAGTGGACGCCATACTCTAATCTGAACGCCTGTTGTTCACTGTTGATTTGAGCGAGCAACTCCTTGGCGTCAGAATCGACTTGATTGATACTCAAAGCAGTCCTTGCATGATCTTTTGCCAATGTCAGATTTTGCAGCTTCCGATAAACCTTGGCGATCATGACATGCGTTTCAAAACTATTCGGATTCAGGACCAGGGCACGTTTATATGAATTCAGGGCATTCTCATACCGCCCGTTCCAATAATAGACATCCCCCAGCGTTATGTAACCATCGATCATGTCTGGCGAAAGCCCGATAGCCTGTTCCAATGCCTTGATGGCTTCGGGATATTGTCGCTGCCAGGCATGCAGTACTCCAAGATCCTTGTACAGTTCCGCATCATTCGGATACAGGGCCAAAGCCCGATCCATCAGCGTTCGAGCATTACCATAGTCACCCATCTTCAGATAAGTGGAGGCTAACCCCTTAAGCGCTTCGAGATTTTCAGGATGAAGGTCCAATACTTCTTTGTACAGCTCCTCAGCCTCGGTAAACCGGCGCGACCATCGATAGATGCGTGCAAGGTCGTTTTTTAGCGGAACCAAGTTATTATCAAGCCTAATGGCTGATTGATACGTGACTATGGCCAGGTCGGTTTTTCCTGTCCATGTGTAGAGTTTGCCCAGTTTGTGAAGCGTTGAAATATTGTCCGGCTGATCTGCCAATAACTGCTGATAGTACTCGATGGCGTTTGCCATCCCGGCCATTTTCTTTGCTTCATCAGTTTCAGCGAGAATCGAACCAAGCTCGGGAGGCGGAGTATACTTTATCGAATGTTTACTTTTAGCGCCGGCATCTGAAGTTGCTGCTTGCGCCAGCGACTCTCCTGAAAACAAAAGACAAACGACGACACACAGCGTTGCTAGATGTGGCGGAGCTACTTTCATTGAAATTCAACACCGGTTTTGGCCTGCAGGAAGATAAAAGCCGTATCATTGCTTTGGTTAGGCAGGCCAATATGTTTCAAACCAAAACCAAACTTCAATTCTTGGGACAACTCCCGATAATACGAGATCATGTAGACATTGGCTGTTCGTCCAGCATAATTGCTTTGACTTGAAAACTTGTCATGGAGATAATCCAACCGCACATGGCTTTTATCATCAAGCCGGAAGATGAATTTATTCAGCAGCGAATAATCGTAGCTATTATCGAGATCGCGATTTTCCAGAAATTTTATCTCGAGCTCCCATTTCTCCTTTACGTAATCGGCGGCACCTCCAAACAGGGTTGAATTCTGGTAGTTTACCGAGGTGGCAGCCGCCACTCCCAATGGTGTAAGCAGATTGTCGCGGCCCTTGATTTCAGTCGTATTGGGATCAGGATCGTGCAACATGGAAGCGTAGAGCTTGGCATGCAGCTCAGGATTTGCAGTGACGAATATTAGTTCCGCACCGAGTTTATGATTGGTTATAGAAGTATCCTGATCGTGAAAGAAATTCGGATGAGAAATTTCATATGAGAAATTTCCGCGCAGACGATCCGTCAGCGAGCGGGAAAGTTCCAACTCCAGTTTAGGTTCCCTGTGGTATGAGCTGGAATCCGGATTGATCGTAAGGGTGGCGGGATTGATGGGATAGTCATATTTCTTCAGAGATACTAACGTCTTGATATATGAATATTCCTCATAAAAATAGTACGCGCCCGCATAAACCTTTGAACGATCGTAATATACATTATTGGCCTTACCGAAACCGCCCAGCAGATGCAGATTGTCAACGCCACGGTAGGAAGCCATCAATTCATAAGCTTTCTTTGTGTAATCGGCTTCCCATCCGCCATACCAGAAATCTAGGCGCAAGCTCCTGTCCAGTTGTTCTTGATTCAGGGGTTTGTCAACTTCCGCAAATGCATTCTGGCACACGAACCATGATGACAATAAGGCGCATAAAAACAGATGAATTTTCATGTTATTTCCTCAACAAGTTAACAGAGTGATTTCCAGTCCGACAACATGTCGTCCATGACTTCGCTGGCTGACATCGCATTCGCACCCAAGCGTGCATTGATTTCTAGTAACCGCGGTTTACCCGAGGAATCGAGCCGGATGTCTATATCTGCGGGGCCGGTAAGCCCCAGAACTTCAACCGAACGTTGGGCCAATTTGGCTACATCATCAAACTGCACCCTCACAGCTGACAACGCGTTGCCCACCGCGCCATCCCTGAGTTGGGTTTTATGCAGTACGACACAGGATTGCAGCAGCCCGGCATGGTTCACATAAAGATTGACGTCATACTCGTCACCACTCATGAATTCCTGATAGACGATTTTGCTTCGTTGCTCTTTTGCCAGGTCCTCCGGATGTGTGTATATGAATACACCCCGGCCCCCCCGCGAAACACGCGGCTTGGCTATGATTGGCATGCCGATGGATTCGACAACTTTCGCGTGCGAGGTTGCTCCAGGAAGAGTAATTGGAACCGCGACCCCATGTTGTTCAAGAAAACGAGCTGTCTCCAATTTATCATTGGCCACCTCAACAGCTGGATACGGTGCGATCATCACCCAACAATTGCAAGGCGCAAATGAAGCTTTTTCTTTCGCAAAAACGGGCAATTCTTCTGACACGGTTGGTATCAACAAACACACCCCATGGTCGCGGGTAATTTTCAGCATTGTCGAGACAAATGATGCTTCGCCTGCAGCAGGCACCACGAAAAACAGATCTGCATCTGATTCCACCGCACGCATATCCGTGCCAATGACGTAATAACCTTTATCCTTCAAATATCTGGTAGCGCAGATGCCTGCAGGGCCGCCGACACCGGTAACCAGAACAGTATGATTTTGGAGTCTGGTGTGATCTGCAGCCATTTAATTATTCCAGAAGTTTCCGCAAACGAGCCAATTACCAAACTTGTTTGGCAAGGATTTTTTTGACCCATCAGATATATTTTGCATGTTTGCCAGCAACAGGTTTGTAACGCGTTGCTTTTGATGCATCCAGGGTGGCAACGCTTGCTGAAAAGGCAGAATAAACCGAAGAAATCGCAAAAATCAGACTCGCAGCGAATGCTATGGCAATAAGCAAATCTTTCATGACGACCTCCAGTATGGCTAAGGTTATTTGTTATATATGTGTGCAATATGCACACATAAAGGATAATACGTGTTGATTTTGCACACGTCAAGAATATGATTGGCGTACTTACTTTTTTGCCGGATTCTCGTGAATTTGAATAAGCCGGAAAAACTGAAAGGCGGCGAAGGCAACAACAAGTCTTGGATGCGATCAGAGGGTCCGCAAACTGCTCCGGCTTAAGCCGGAAGAGAACAACTATATGTGCTTATGGGTTACGTGATAACTATTGCTTGGTTCCATTAGTTACTGCAAGCCTGGAGCTCAGGGACGATTTTCAGTGTTTTTCAATCCATGTTCTGATGCTATGACACAAAATTCAACCAACTCTCCCAGTAGACGTTGCACCAAACGATTTGCTGCAGTAACACCGCCATAAGCATCATCGCTGGATGTATTTTCAAAATCATCGAATTGCCGTATTGCAAGTAGGCGCTTGTTGCGTACGTCTATCAGTTGCGCCCGCAGGGTTAACTGCACTTTGCTAGGACGTTCCTTGAAATCCTGCAGCAGACGTACCAGTTTCGTGTCGAGCCTGATATCTGCTGGTATCGTACCCGACGCCTGCACTACGGCCCGAAAACTTCCCGCTTGCTCCAATGCATGGACTATGAGTGGACCAAGCATCCGTGCCGGCGAATCTGCCCAGCGGCTGGCAGCAAAATAATTCAGCTCGTGCGGCTTCTGAACATATACCATCTGGAAAGTGTCAAAACCAGCCAGTGCTAGCGGTACACTCACCGACAGCACCAGATCGTGTTTGACATTCGCCGCCTGAATTGCAGATCCTGATTCCAGCACGTAGATATTCTGACTGACAACTTGCGGTGCAGACATACCATTGCAGGCAGCAATCAACAACGTGGATGCCAGAACAATGAGTCCATGGCAGCTGATAAACCTTCTTCCGTTTATTTTCATTTCATTTCATCCAAAGTTGAAAATCTGGAGGCGTCATCGGAATCAACACTGCCTCACTCACCCGGCCCGCGCTTCAAGACAGGTTTGCCGTACAACAGCGCACTCGGGTTCTGCTCCAGTTCGCCGCTAAAACGCCGCAGGGAAGTGGTCAGATCCTGCAACTCAATGACAAGCTTGTGTATTTCCGGCAATGTTTCACCGGTAAATTGCTGCACGCCATCAAGCGTTCCGCTTGCACTCGCCGCCGCATGGGCAAGATCGTTTGACATGCGATCAAATGCCTCCGCACTGCGCTGTACCCGCTGTGCGAGTTGCGGCAATTCGTCACTCAGCCGAGCGGTATTTTCCATGACCCGCGCCGCATTGCTCAGGCTTGAATCTATCATGGCCGAGCGTCCTGCCAGGGTTCGCGAAAGGATTTCAAGATCAGTCAGTGCATGCTTGACCGCAAGCCGGTTATCCTTATCCATCAGGGCATTGAAGTTCTCGCTGCTCCGGTTGAGATTGGTGAGCAAAGAAGTGATTGCGGAATCGAGCCTGGTCATCAGAGAAGGGCCGCTCCTGATAACCGGATACTCGTCCTTATTCTTGGCTTCGAGCGGAAGCGAATCACGACCGCCACCGGTCAGTTCGACAAAGGCGAGACCGGTCAATCCCTGTGTCTGCAGCACTGCAAGCGTATCCACTTTGACCGGTGTGCCACGTTCGATTGCGAGAGTCAATTGAACCTGCTCTACATTGTTCGGAGCCAGAGCGATCTTGCGTACCCGCCCGACATCGACACCCCGGTACCGGACTGGCGCGTTAATGTTCAGTCCCGCCACAGAATCGCTTGTGTAGGTCAAATAGATGTCGTACGAAGTGCGGTATGATTTGCCGCTGCTCAGCCACAGCACACCACCGATGAGTGCGGCGCCCAGCACCAGAACGAACACGCCAACCAGCGCAAAATTTACTTTTTCTTCCATGTCTGTTCGTGAGCAGCGCGTCCGCGCGGCCCATAAAAATATTCCCTGATCAACGGATGCTGCAACCGGGAAAGTTCCTCCATGGTACCCACTCCCAATATCCTTCCTCCGTCAAGCACCGCCACACGATCGGCAACCCGCCATAACAGATCCAGGTCGTGCGTCACCATCATGATGGACAATCCGAGCGCATCGCGCAAATTGCGCACCAATTCATCTATTCCGCTGGCACTCAGAGGATCGAGACCCGCTGTCGGCTCGTCGAGAAACAACAGCTCCGGGTCCAGCGCAATTGCGCGTGCCAGTGCCGCGCGCTTGCGCATTCCGCCGCTCAACTCGCTCGGGTACTTGGCGCCGGCATCTGCCGGCAACCCGGTAAGCGCTATTTTCAGCGCAGCGATCTCATCTATCAAACCGGGGCTGAGTTGCGTATGTTCACGCAACACCATGCCGACATTCTCCGCCACCGTCAGGGAACTGAACAGTGCCCCGCGCTCGAACATCACCCCCCAGCGCCGGCGCAAATCAAGCGCTTGCTCATCGTTCAAGCCGGTCACTTCCTGTCCGAACACACGGATCGAACCTGATACCGGTTTCAGCAACATGATGATGGCGCGCAGCAGCGTGGATTTACCGCAGCCGCTGCCACCAACCAGAGAAAAGATCTCGCCGGAGCGCACTGTAAGGTTGACGTTGTCATGCACCACAGCATTGCCGTAACGCGTGTGCAGTTCACGGATATCGATTACCGCATCGGCGATCTGATTCTGCTCCATAGAAAAACTCATATCTTGAGCCAGTTGAAGACCACTGAAAACAGCGCATCAGCCACGATCACAAGAAAGATAGCCTGCACTACGCTCAACGTTGTCTGCCGCCCGACACTGTCGGCACTGCCGCCTACCTGGAAGCCCTGGAAACATCCGACCAGTGCGATGATTACCGCAAATACCGGAGCTTTGACAATCCCTGTCAGAAACGAGGACAGGCTGATCGCATCGCCAAGGCGGTCGATAAACACATCGAAGCTGACATCCAGTTTGGAGCGTGCCATGATTATGCCGCCGAGAACGCCGGCAACATCCGCATACACCGTCAGCAACGGTAGGGCGATGATCAATGCCAGCATCTTGGGCAGCACAAGAAGTTCCTGGGGCGAGACACCTATGGTGCGCAACGCATCGATCTCCTCGGTGACCTTCATCGTTCCGATCTGAGCCGCGTAGGCCGAACCGGAACGTCCCGCGATGATGATTGCTGTCAATAGGGGCGAAAGTTCGCGCAACATGGCCAACCCGACCAGATCTGCAATGAAGATATTTGCACCGAAGCGTTGCAACTGATCCGCACCCTGGTAGGCAATCACCACTCCCATCAGGAAAGACAGCAAGCCTACAATGGGCAGCGCATCAAAGCCTGCAGTTTGAACGTTTCGAAGTATGGTACGCCAGCGGATACGGTTCGGATTAACGATCAAGCGGATCATTGCGATCGAGCTTTCCCCGACAAATGCCATCATGCCGGACAGATTCTTCATGCCGTGCCATGTCTGCCGCCCGATGCCTGCCAATAGTCCATCCCTAGGCTGATCCAAACGATCCGATATCGCGGCACGGTCGGAAATCAGCTTCAGCAATGAACCGAATTCCGGCCGCAACCCGATAATCTGAACTTTGCTTCCTTGCTGCTCAAGCTTTTTGACAGTCTTGTGCAGCAACCAGGCACCCGAAGTATCCAGTGCGAAAATTGCCGAACCGTCTATCTCCATATCCGTCCCGGCTTGCCCGGCAATATTCTTCATTTGCTGCTCGAGTCGGACTATACCCCGCACGGTCCATGTTCCGCTGCAGCGCACCTTGATGAATCCCTTTGCAGCCTCTAAATCAGATTGGATAACCAGTTTTGCGGATTGATCGGTTCTCATAGGCTCAACAATTTTGTGGAAATAAAATTTCCAAATTAACATCGGCAGTCTTAATTCATTGGCATGATTCGTCAGAGCAATGAAGAAAACAGTGTCGCGATGCCTAGGAATGAGAAAAAACCGACGACATCTGTGACAGTGGTCAGGATTATCGAGGATGACTGCGCCGGATCCTGCCCGAAACGCTGCAGCATGATCGGAACCAGCGCACCGGCAAATCCCGCCGCAACCATTGAGATCACCATCGCGGCCGATATCACCATGACCAATCCCAAAGACCTGCTCCAGACATAAACTCCGAGCGCCGTCGTGACGGCCACAGCAATTCCGTTCATCAAGCCGACATTCACTTCCTTGAACACCACCTTGGGCCAATGGCGCAGGCTGATCTCGCGCAGCACCAGTCCTCGCATCGTCACCGCAAGGGCCTGCGCACCTGCATTGCCGGACTGGCCGGCAACAACCGGCAACAGCACCGCCAGCGCGGTATACTTGGCGATCGTGCCCTCGAACAGCCCGACAACCGTCGCAGCCAGGAAAGCAGTCAGCAGGTTGATCTGAAGCCATGGCAGGCGCTTGGTCACCGCAAAGGTAACGGGTGAAAGTGCGCGTTCATCACGACTCGCGCCAACCATGGTCAGGATGTCCAGAGAGGTTTCCTGCTGCATCGCGCTTGCGAGCTTGGACTGGCGGATGACACCGACAAGTCTCCCATCGTAGTCGATCACAGGCAGATCGGTCACGGCATCCTGCTGTATCTTCTCCACGACTTCTTCGCGGGGAGTTGTGTCCTGCACAGCATCAGCGATCTTGCGGGCGATTCGCGCAAGCGTCTGGTCAGGGTCGGCGAGAGCAATATCCTGGATATCGACACGGCCGTCCAGGCGGCCGTCATCATCCACCAGGTACAGTTCGCGCAATCCCCGCCATTTGGCCTGACGCAAACGTGCAAGTGCTTCGAGTGCAGTCAAGTCTTTGCGGAACGAGAGAACGCGTGGATCCATCAGCTGACCGGCAGAGTCAGGCGGGTATTGCATCAACGTGCGAATTTCAGCAGCCGTATGAGAATTGAGCATATTCTTGTAACGCTCGCGTTGATCTTCATCGAGCCGGTTGAGTAGCGCCGCACTGCGCGCCGGCTCCAGTTCTGCAAGCAGATCAGCTGCCTTTTTCTCGGGTAGCCCGATGAACACCGCTTGTTCAACATCGGTTGCGAGACTGTGCCATACCGGCACAATCGCGTGCAGCGGTTGATCCGCCAGCACGGCGCTAACTTCGCTCGCGGGCATCACCTCAATGTGTCGCGCGGCCTCGCGTGGATAGTCGAGCAAAAAGCGCAGGTTGAGCGCTAAGACCGCCGTTTGTGAACCCGTGTTCATGAATTTTCCTCGCCCCGTTGTACCGGGAGCATGCCGACCAACGCCTGGATCAACGCAGAGACACTGAACCAATAGGCACTGGCTACCCGGACCAATGTATCTTTCGCAGGTTTCGGTGACGAAGTAACCTGTTCCAGCGAAAGCGCCCGCAGCAGAGCGGCGTGCGTGAACGCACCAACCAGCCGGTCTCCGCTCTCGACAACCGGCAGAGTAGATGCCTCTTGCCAGCCCTGATGTTCGGGTAGTCCGGTAAGCAGCGTCTGTGCGTGCAAACGGTGGGAGCATGGCCGCACCAGTCGAACCAGCGAAGTCGTTGTACCCATACGCAACAAGTCGGCGAGCTCGACATAACCGAGCAGACGCTGGTTGCGGTCGATTACAAATGGATTGGCTATCAACGCCTCGTCGGCGCGGCGCACGCGTTCAACCGATTCACCTACGGTCATGTCGGCGGGAAGCGCCAGAGTACGTGGGTCCATCCATGCACCAACACTGTCCTCCGGATAACCGAGCAGCAAATCGTAGGCAAGAGCAAGCGCCGTCGGCAATAGAGCCAGCAGCCGTGTCCTGCGCTCTGCGCTGAAGTAGCGCAGCAAAGCTACCCCGGCCTGCGCACCGGTACGGTGCAACAAGCCGGCAATCTCGTTATCGTCCAGCTGCTCCAGACAGCGCGCGCCGGCAAGAGGAAGCATTTGGCGCAGCACTGGCGACGCGAGTCGAACCGGGGCCGACTTGAGCAGTGCACCCGCCTCGGTGGCGGCAAGCCGCTCGAGCACTCGAGCCGCATCTGCAGGATGCGCTTCCAGAAATGCGTAACTGAGTTGTTCGCTGCTAGCCATCACGTTTCCCGCTTGCCACCAGTACGATGGCCTGTTCATTGAAGACCTTCGCCGGAATACTCGCGCGACCGTCTGCGGTCTCGAGCACGACTGCAGTCTCGGTCATTTCAAGTATTCTGCCTTCATAACCGGCAACGAGAACATGCTGACCGATGTTGTAGCGCTGGCGCAAATAATGTGCTCCGATCAGGTTGGCGACATACTCGCGGGAACCGAGGCTAAGCGCAAGTGCAACTGCGCCAACAAGCGAGATGCCGGCAGCTGCTGCAAGGATGACTAGGAAGGTCACCTTTATTCCGATCTGTTCTGCGCCAACGAGAATGGCCGTTGCGAGGATGCCTGCCTGCACCACGCGGCCGATCAATACTCGCTGGTGTTCGCCGGTACTGACTGCGGCAGCTTCTGCAACTTCGCGTGCAAGTTTGCTGACCAGGTACCCGGCGATGATGATGAGCACGCCGACAAAAACGGTCGGAAGATAGTCGACAACGCGCGATAGCCATATGGTAAAAGTGTCCAGGCCCAGCACCTGCGTCGCGGCAGTAAGAAAGAACAGCAGCACTACCCAGAACACCACGTTGCTGAAAATCTTCGCTGATGCACTGGGCAGAAGCGTAGCCACTGCTCCGCGTCCGGAGGAAAAACGCGCAAGAGTGTGTTCGCCAAGCAATGCAAGGCGCACTGCAATCGTCCTCAACACATGCGCAACGGCCCAGCCGACAAGCAGCAGCAAAAACGCACCGAACACATTGGGCAGGTAGAACGCGAGCCGTTCCATCGTCTGTTCGAGAACGCCGGCAAGCGCTTCATTCCATTGCGAGAAGATTTCCATCTGCTGTCTCCATGAGGTGCATCGAACAACCAGCATGCTGACCGGTCCAACTACGCAAGCCACTGCCAAAAGACATCTGCCGGAATACGGCCGTGTAGCAGCGTGCAATTATCGGTCAGAGCATTTGGACACTGTTTTCACTGCCCGAACCTGATTTGTCATTGCTTGATGTCTCGATACTGCATAAACACATCATATATACGGCAGAGTACATGTCAAACCATTCAGAAATGGCAGATGATGACATTCCGGAGCTACCAAACTAGGCCTCAGCATTAGTCGATAACATTGACACGGGAGATCACTCCAAAATGATTACGGGGCCGACGTGAAAAAAACCGCTTGATACTCATCAAAACCCGGAACCGGGTTCCTTAAGGAATTCAATTTCCTCTACGGAAGACTCCCTGCCAAGAATTATGTTTCTATGAGGATACCGGCCAAATCTTTCGATGATCCGCTTATGCCTCATCTCGAAATCAAGGCTGCTTTTGTTGCCTTTGTTCCGGAACAGATCCATCGCGACCTTATGTATCTTCAGTGACTCGCTGTGCATGAAAGGCATGTAGAGGAAATTCCGCTCTGCCGGATCTAATGTTTCATCAGCCCTGGCTGACACTGCTTCCTGAGCTAGCGCCAAAGCCAATGAATCCTGGGCAAAAGACATGGGCAATCCCCTGAACATGTTTCTTGAGAACTGATCTAGCACGATGATCTCCGCCAATCTGCCGCGGTTGTCCGCTCTCCATTCGAACAGTTCGCAGCGAATTGCACTTGCATGTATACCTGAAAATCTTTCTATTATCGATTTGTCGAAAGCTTCGTCCTTCGCCCACCATTGCGCTGGCTCGACTTCCTCGAACCAGAACTTCAATATCTCACTGTACATGTTCCAACCCTCAATCAACATAATAAAATCCATTTTGCTTTAACTGTACAGGGACAATCAGACAATGAATATATCCGCCAGCGTTTCCCTGCCTACGTCGACAATCCCAAGACGGCTCAATTTGCAAATATCGAACCGCTTATCGACGCGATGCGGTTGAAATGCAACTGCGGCAGTTCCACTCCTGAC
>QJWF01000140.1 GCA_003235435.1 Nitrosomonadales bacterium | reverse complement strand
TAACCAGTTTTCCCGTCTCATGCAATGGGTGGCTGTTTGCGGCGTTTTCTCCACACCCAAATCACATAGCCCGATAACGCGTAGCACATGAAAAGGCCAAACAGCACCCCTGGAGGATAGCTGGAAATAAAGATGAAAAATAAAGCGGCAATAAAGATCGCCACAAACGGCACGCTCTTGCGCATGTTAAGGTCCTTGAAACTGTAGAACGGCAGATTGCTGACCATGCTCAATCCGGCAAATACTGCCAGTACTGCCGCATACCAATGCACAGATTCGCCGCTGATTTCATAGTCATGCATTACCCAGACAAACCCGGCAATCAGTGCCGCCGCTGCCGGACTGGGCAAACCCTGGAAGTAACGTTTGTCAACTACATCAATATTGGTATTGAAGCGGGCCAAACGCAAAGCGGTGGCTGCACAATAGATAAACGCCGCAAACCAGCCCCACTTCCCCAGGCCTTTTAATGCCCATTCATAGATCACCAGGGATGGCGCAACACCAAACGAAACCATATCCGAAAGACTGTCGTATTCGGCGCCGAATTCGCTTTGGGTATGCGTCAGCCTGGCCACGCGTCCGTCAAGTCCGTCGAGCACCATGGCAATAAATATCGCCACGGCGGCAAATTCGAAACGATTGTTCATCGCCTGCACGATGGCATAAAAACCCGCGAACAATGCGCCCGTAGTAAAAAGGTTGGGTAACAGATATATGCCGCGCCTGCGCAGATTCATCGGTTTGCGCGTATCGAATTCGTCCATGTGCCCTTTATCCATGCACCTAGAATAACCGTTTTACGCCAGTACTGCCAAGACGGTACTGGTCGCAGCAACCTTGTCGCCGAGGCTGACTTTCACGCTGGCATTCAACGGCAGGTATACATCTACACGCGACCCAAAGCGGATAAAACCGTA
Source organism: Nitrosomonadales bacterium (assembly GCA_003235435.1). GTDB lineage: Bacteria > Pseudomonadota > Gammaproteobacteria > Burkholderiales > Gallionellaceae > Gallionella. The sequence continues at coordinate 3,300 of QJWF01000140.1, read as the reverse complement.
GCGCTGTCCGCGTGTAAGCACATCACCCGCCTTGACATAGCAAAGAATACGCCGAGCAATCAGGCCCGCCACCTGCACCACTGTAATATCCGTACCGTTGTCAGTTTTGAGCCAAACCGCGTTGCGCTCGTTCTCGGTTGATGCCTTGTCCATGTCCGCATTCACGAACTTGCCGGGAAAATACCAGACTTGCTGCACCGTTCCGTCCGCAGGACTACGGTTGGAATGGACATTGAACACGTTCATGAACACGCTGACCTTTATCGCCTCGCGCTGCAGGTAAGGATCATTGATACGCTCCACCGCCACGATACGTCCGTCAGCCGGCGACAACACCGCTCCTGCAACCGGGGGAATTTCTCGCGGTGGATCACGGAAGAACTGCAGCACGAAAAATGCGATGATCCACAGCGGGATAGACCAAGCTGCAAACCAGACAGTGGCAGCAAGCGCCAAAACAGCAGAGATGGCCAGGAACGGCCATCCTTCGCGGGCGATAATCGGATGGGGATATGAATTCATAGGGTCGCCGGTTAATCAGTCGCTAGCCGCTATTTGAGTTTCGGCTTTGGCCTATGACCCACAACAAGCGACTAGCATCTATCGACTGCCTTTTAGTTTTTTGATTGATCGACCAGCTTGTTCTTGTTGATCCACGGCATCATCGCACGCAACTGACCGCCAACCTTTTCGATCGGATGTTCGGCATTCAAGCGCCTGCGCGCCGTCATTTCGGGATAATTGGCGCGGCCTTCCTGGATGAACTGCTTTGCGTAGGAACCGTTCTGGATATTCTTTAGCGCAACTTTCATTGCGGCGCGCGCTTCTAAACCTATCACATTCTGGCCAGTGACATATTCACCATATTCTGCATTGTTGGATATCGAGTAATTCATGTTGGCAATGCCGCCTTCGTACATCAGGTCTACAATCAGCTTGAGTTCGTGAAGGCACTCAAAGTAGGCCATTTCCGGGGCATATCCTGCTTCGGTCAGCGTTTCAAATCCGGCCTTTGCCAGTTCCACCACTCCGCCGCACAACACCGCCTGTTCGCCGAACAGGTCGGTTTCGGTTTCTTCCCTGAAACTTGTCTCGATCACACCGCCTTTGGTGCCACCGTTGGCTGCCGCATAGGATAAAGCAATATCCTTGGCCTTGCCGGATTTGTCCTGGAACACCGCAATCAAAGTCGGGACACCACCACCCTTCAAGTATTCGGAACGCACGGTATGACCCGGTCCCTTTGGCGCGATCATGATCACATCCACATCTTCGCGTGGCACGATCTGGTTGTAATGAATGTTGAAGCCATGGGCGAATGCTAGAGCGGCACCCGTTTTCAGATTCGGCGCCACCAGCTTGTTGTATATTTCCGCTTGTTGCTCATCAGGCAACAGTATCATCGCCACATCGGCATTTTTCACCGCATCGGCGATTTCCATCACCTGATGTCCCGCGTTCGCTGCCTTTTTCCATGAAGCTCCGTCCTTGCGCAGACCGACAGTCACGTTGACACCAGATTCCTTCAGGTTCTGTGCATGCGCATGACCCTGTGAGCCGTAGCCAATAATGGTCACTTGTCTACCTTTGATCAGTGATAGATCAGCGTCTTTGTCGTAATAAACTTTCATGTTGCCCTCGTTAAAAATAATTAAAGTTTCAAAATCCGTTCGCCTCGTCCGATCCCCGACGCACCTGTACGCACCGTTTCAAGAATCAGGTCATGGTCTATCCCCTGGAGAAAACTGTCCAGTTTATGGACAGTTCCGGTAAGTTCGATAGTATAAGTGTTGTCCGAGACGTCAATTATGCGTCCCCGGAAAATATCAGTCATGCGTTTCAGTTCTTCGCGCTCTTTTCCGACGGCTTTTACCTTCACCAGCATCAGTTCGCGCTCAAGATGCTCTCCTTCGCTCAGATCCATCACCGCCGCAACGTCGATCAGTTTGTTGAGCTGCTTGTTGATCTGCTCGATAACAGCATCAGAGCCGCTGGTGACTATGGTCATGCGCGACAGGGTCGGGTCTTCCGTCGGAGCGACAGCCAACGATTCAATATTGTAGCCGCGGGCGGAGAACAGGCCAGCAACCCGCGACAGAGCGCCAGCTTCGTTTTCCATCAGCAACGAAATGATGTGGCGCATTACAGATCCTCCGACAAAATGACTTCAGACAAGCCCTTTCCGCCCGGAACCATTGGAAACACGTTTTCAGTCGGATCGGTCTGGAAATCCATGAACACCAGATCGTTTTTGTGCTTACTCCCAAAAGCCTCTTTCAACACGGGTTCTACATCTGAAGGTTTGTCAATACGTATGCCTATATGACCATATGCCTCGGCCAATTTCACAAAATCAGGCAACGCATCCATATATGATTCCGAATAGCGGTTACCATGGAAGAATTCCTGCCATTGCCGCACCATCCCCAGATAACGGTTGTTAAGAGAAACCAGTTTGATCGGCAAATGGAACTGCTTGCAGGTGGACAATTCCTGAATGTTCATCTGGATGCTGCCCTCGCCGGTCACGCAGGCAACTGTTGCACCGGGATTGATCAGTTGCACGCCCATAGCGGCAGGCATGCCGAAACCCATCGTGCCCAGGCCACCCGAGTTAATCCAGCGGCGAGGCTTGCTGAACTTGTAATACTGCGCTGCCCACATTTGATGCTGGCCCACGTCCGAAGTTACGAACGCATCACCTTTGGTAATCTCATAGAGTTTCTCGATCACGAATTGAGGTTTGATGATTTCGCCGGAATTCCTGTAGCGCAATCCCCCGCCCTTGACTCGCCATTCATCGATCTGCTTCCACCACGCTGCCAGTTCTTTCGCATCAGGCTTGCGTTTGCTGCTGCGCAAATCTCCCAACAATTGATCTAGAACCAGCTTAAGTTCGCCGACCACCGGCACATCCACCTTGACTCGTTTGGCGATGGAGGATGGATCGATATCGATATGGATAATCTTTCGGGGTACCTGGGCGAAATGCTCTACATTGCCGACCACGCGATCGTCAAAACGCGCACCGATGGCTATCAATACATCACAATTTTGCATCGCCATGCATGCTTCATAGGTACCATGCATACCCGGCATCCCGAGGAATTGCTTGTCGGTTGCAGGATATCCGCCCAACCCCATAAGGGTATTGGTGCATGGAAAACCGAGCAGGCGCACCAAATCGGTCAATTGCGGCGCGGCGCCGGACTGCACAACTCCGCCACCGCTGTATATCATTGGGCGCTTTGCTTCCAGCAACAATTTAGCTGCGCGTTTGACCTGCTCGACATCGCCCTT
>QJWF01000080.1 GCA_003235435.1 Nitrosomonadales bacterium | reverse complement strand
CCCCAAAGAAACTCAATCGTTCCCGATGAAGCAAGCGGATTGAGGTAATTATCACCAAATGTGACGGTTATCGTCCTGTTGGTAGCTACTGCGCCACTTAAATCAGCAAGATAATGTGACCATGTGTAATTACCATAAGGAGCAAATTCGCCAGTATTGCCTACACTACCTATGATTTGACCGTCGAATACGGACTGGGACCAAGAAGTATTTTGAGTATACCCGGCCACCCCCGCCCAGATGTCACCTATGTAGTTGAGCGAAAAGCTATTATTGTAACCGGTTACATTGTAAACGCCACTTGGAGCTGTGTAGCCGGTCAAGTCACCATTGATAGTGAAAGTAACCGAGTTTGAGGTGTAGCTTACGTTTTCGAAAGTTACCAGCGCCGCTGCTTCGCCAGTCCACAATATTGATCCACAAAGTGCGAATGCCGCACCAATCATCTTCTTGTTCATGATTATCCTCCCTGAGCTATGCAACCTGAGTCATGCAACGTACGGCAAGCTTATTACACATATTCGACACCAAAAGATATTGTACTTTAGTACAGGTGCGGAAACTTTCCAGTTACAAGGGCGACTGTCCACTTCAATGAATCCTGAAGGTCTGCAAAGTGTCGGTAGCGGAACGTGACGAACGTCTGGTTTCGGGCACCATATTAGAGAGAATTATTGGCGGCTTTGGGTACACAACAGTCGTACCGTTGCTGAACGATGTTCAGAACGGCAACTTCAAATGCGGAGCAGTTTCGTGAAATATGCTGCGGAAATCGTCCTGTATCCGTTTCAAAGCATCTGTATCATCAGCCTCAAATCGCATCACGATCACCGGGGTGGTATTGCTGGGGCGAGCCAGCCCGAAACCGTCGCTGTATTCGACTCGCAAACCATCCAGCGTGATGACCTCCTTGGCGCCGGTGAACCGTGCGGTATCCCTCATTTGCGCAAGCAGCGCATGATTTTCGCCTTCTGAGGTTTGTACATGCAGCTCCGGCGTGCAGACTGCATCGGGCAATGCGTTCAGCGTTGCGCTGGGATCGATCACCTTGCTCAGGATTTCCAGCAGACGCGCCCCTGTATACAAGCCGTCGTCGAAGCCGTACCAGCGCTCCTTGAAAAACACATGCCCGCTCATCTCGCCGGCCAGGAGTGCGCCGGTCTCTCGCATCTTGGCCTTGATAAGCGAATGTCCGGTCTTCCACAACGTGGGTTTGCCTCCGTGCTTGCGTATCCAGTCGAACAGGTTGCGGGTCGACTTGATGTCAAAAATGATCTCGGCGCCCGGATTGCGGCTCAGCACGTCGGCGGCGAACAGCATCAACTGGCGGTCCGGGTAAATGATCCTGCCATCCTTGGTGACCACGCCTAATCGATCACCGTCGCCGTCGAAGGCAAGTCCCAGTTCGCTGTCGTTCCTTGCAAGCGCGGCGATCAGGTCCTGCAGGTTCTCCGGCTGCGAAGGGTCGGGATGATGGTTGGGGAAATGGCCGTCCACCTCGCAGAACATCTCGGTTACTTCGCAACCAAGCTGACGATACAGGTCGCCAACAAAGGCACCCGCCACGCCGTTGCCGCAATCCACCGTGATCTTCATCGGTCGCGCCAGCTTGATGTCGGAGACGATGCGCCCGATGTATTCCTTGCTGATGTCCTGCCGCATGTAGCTGCCCGAGCCATGGGCAAGGTCGTTTTGCTCGATGCGTCGGCGCAATCCCTGGATGGTCTCGCCGGATAGTGTTTCATCGGCCAGAACCATCTTCAGGCCATTGTAATCGGGCGGGTTGTGGCTTCCGGTGAGCATCACGGCACAGCGGGTCTGCAGTTGATAAGCGGCGAAATACACCATCGGGGTGGGAACGCAGCCCACATCGATCACGTCGATGCCGCTTTTTTGGATGCCGTGCGCCAGTGCGGCGATCAGATCGGGTCCGGACAACCTGCCGTCCCGCCCGATCGCGATCGAGCTTTGCCCGCGAGCCCCGGCTTCGGTTCCGATTGAATGGCCGATGGCCATGACCACGTCAGGTGTCAATGACTTGCCGACGATGCCGCGAATGTCATAGGCTTTGAATATTTCTCTGGGCAGGTGTTGCAGCATGATCGTTGTCGTTTTCCATGAGGCCGGGTAACAGGGTGGTTAATTTCCCCCAAACCATAGCGGGGGTGAGTTGCCTCATGCAGTTGAAATGCCCAAGCGGGCATTCGCGTTTGAAACATGGGCTGCACTTGATATCCAGTTTGAGGATATGGGCCTGTCCCGACAGGGGCGGGGTAAATTGCGGGCTGCTAGAGCCGAACAGAGCCAGCATGGGACGATTCAGCGCCGCTGCCAGATGCATCAGTCCCGAATCGTTGCTGATGACCAGTTGCGCGCAGGAAAGCAGCGCGATTGCATCCAGCAGGTCGGTGCTGCCGCACAGATTGCGACCGCCAGAATTGCCCAGCGCGATGATGTTTTCCGCGATCTCGCTGTCCTTCGAGGAACCGATTAGCCAGACCTGATAACCGTTCCGTTGCAGGCGCTGGGCTATCTCCGCGAAATAGGGTACCGGCCAGCGTTTGGCGGGTCCGAACTCTGCACCCGGGCAGAATACCGCAACCGGTTTGTCCAGATCCAGACCAAGTTTGCTCAGCGTGGCGTCGCGCTGGGCAGGGGAAATTTCCAGCCTCGGGTCGGACAGCGGTCGCACAATGGTCACGCCGGTGTTCTCCGCAAGATGGGCAAAGCGCTGCACCATCAGCGGCATCACTTCCTTATCGAGTTTGCGGGCATCGTTGAGCAGTTTGTAGCGGAATTCGCCGACAAAGCCGGTACGAACCGGTATACCGGCAAAGAACGGAACGAGCGCCGACTTGTACGAATTGGGCAGCACGATGGCATGGTCATATTGCTCATGGCTCAATTTCTTGCCGAAACGGTAGCGCTCCAAGAGTTGCAACACTCCGTGAGGAAACGGGTTGATTATGACGTCTGATACCTCCGGCATTGCGCGCAGCAACGACTCGGTCCAGGGTGGAGCCAGCACATCGATTTTGCAGTCGGGATGCAACTGCTTGAGTCTCCACAGCATTGGCTGCATCAGCATGGTGTCACCCACCCAACTGGGACCGACGATCAATATTTTGTTCATTCCGACAGATTGGGCGAGCTTGGAAGATTTACCGGCCATGGCAGGGTATGCCCCAGTATCGGCTGGCTGCAGGATTTCCATCGACCTTGAGTATTGCTTTTCTGCAAGTGTCTGGTTGCTGCGTCACGTGGCGTAATCAGTGATGCGCGCGAGGCAACTCGCCCTTGAAGCGGTACAGCGTACCGCAATAAGGGCAGCGTGCTTCGCCGCCATGATCGATTGGAATCATCACTTTCGGGTGTGCGTTCCACAGGTTCATGTTGGGCATGGGACAGGACAGCGGCAGGTCGCTTGCTGTGACATCTATATGACGCTGGGTGATGTCTTGCTTGTTCACGGACAACTCCTTCATATATAGCTCAACCAGTCGGTATGCAACGGGTGTTTCCCCGCTACACAATCAAAAAATGCCTGCTGCAATCTGGCGGTAATGGGTCCGCGCGATCCGCTGCCTATGGTGCGGCGATCAAGTTCGCGGATCGGTGTCACCTCTGCCGCTGTACCCGTGAAAAAAGCCTCGTCTGCGCAATAAATCTCGTCGCGGGTGATGCGCTTTTCGATTATCTCGATACCCGTTTCCCCGGCCAGAGTGAATATTGAATCGCGGGTGATGCCCTCCAGGCAGGAAGTCAGGTCGGGGGTGTACAACTTTCCCTTTTTTGCGATGAAGATATTTTCGCCGGCTCCCTCGGCAACGTAACCGTCGACATCAAGCAACAGCGCCTCGTCGTAGCCGTCATTATCGGCTTCCTGATGTGCCAGAATCGAATTGGTATAGGTTGTTACCGACTTGGCTCGGCACATGTTCACATTGACGTGATGCCGGGTGAAACTGGAGGTCTTGACGCGGATTCCTCTTTCCATTCCATCGTCGCCCAAGTAAGCCCCCCACGGCCATGCAGCGATCGCAACATGGGTGGATAATATCTTTGCTGAGATGCCCATCGCCTCGGAGCCGTAAAAGCAGATAGGGCGGATGTAACAGGATTCCAGTTTGTTGGCGCGCACCACTTCGAGTTGGGCTGCGTTGATGGTGTCCTTGTCGTAGGGCATCTTCATCTGGAAGATATGGGCGGAATTGAACAACCGGTC
>QJWF01000257.1 GCA_003235435.1 Nitrosomonadales bacterium | reverse complement strand
GCAGACGGTAGGGGAAAAGACCAGCATGCAACCTTGAATCTCAGTGATGGGAAACTGGAATTGTATGCAGAAATCAACCGGAAAGATGACCTGGTGGATCTGCCCAGTTTGCGTCTGGCGAAGGGCGAAACAGTGCTGACCGGGCATGGACAATTGGCGATGGACCGCCGCAGGACTTTTCGCTTCAACAGCCGGTTACACAGACTGGATTTGTCCAGATTCTATGCCGGCTACCCCGCGACCAATCTGAACGCCGGCCTGGAAATGTCAGGCACATTGCTGCCCGAAGCCGAGGGCTCGATAAGTATCAATCTTGCCAACAGCCGTTTCCAACAATATGACGTCAGCGGCAATGGCCGCCTTGAGTTTTCCGGTATGCGCCGCGCCATCGCGACGGCAGAAGTGCGCCTTGGTAATAACCGCGTCAACCTTGACATCGCGCATGGTACCAAATCTGATCATTTACAAGTGGCGCTGGAGGCATTGAATCTAGCACAATTCGGCAATGGATTCGGTGGGCAGTTGACCGGGCATGCAGATTTGACTGGCAGTCTCGATCATCCCCGGCTGATCTTCTCCGCCCAAGGACTTAACTTATCGTTTCCGGACGGACAGAACATAGCCGAAATGGATGCGACAGGCGATCTGGCTTCAGCCGCCATGCAATTCAAACTAGGAGTGAAGGGCTATCGAGGAAGCGGTGCGCTGAATATTCCGCAAGCCAGTGTCGAGTCGCATGGAAGCAGGGAAGACCACGCAGTAACCGCATCTGCCAGCATCGCACAAGAAAACGACAAGCTTGGCGAACTGAACCTGAAGGCAAGCGGCGGGTTGACTGATCCTGTGCAGGACTGGCGTGCACTGCAATGGCGCGGAACAATTGATGAGTTTGAAGCTCAGGGTGCTGTACCTTTCCACCTGCTTGCCGCTGCTCCGCTGATGATGGACAGGAACCACTTTCAACTCGGCGCAGCGGATATTTCCATCAGTGGCGGGAATATCCGATTTTCAGACACGCAGTGGACGCGACAAAATTGGCACAGTTCCGGGAACTTTGGCAACGTCAATGTGCGCGCCGTCAACCAGTTGCAGGGCAATCCGGCGCTGGAGGCCTTTGATGTAATGCGTCTTGGCGGAGCGTGGGATGTGTCTGTGGATGAGCACTTGCAGGGTTGGTTGAATGTGCAAAGAGAAAGCGGAGACTGGGTGGTGGACGGCAATGCCGGTTTGCGGCTGGGATTGCGCGACTTGCAGTTGTCTCTTCGTGCAGAACATGACCAAGTGCAGGCGAATATGATTGCCAGCGGTGAACAACTCGGTGAGATCAGGGTGCAGGCCAATTTGCCGATGATGCACGGTGAAGAGGGTTGGACGATCTTGCCGGATGCGCCGCTTACCGGACACCTGCACCTGCGAACGGATGACTTGTCCTGGCTTGGCCCGATGCTTGACAGCAATTTGCGAAGTGGTGGAAAGCTGAATTTCGATGCCGAGGTGTTAGGAACATTCCTTACCCCGCGGTTGCAGGGTTTGGCCCAGGGAGATGCATTGAGTTTGAGCTTGCTTGATCAGGGTATCAGCCTGGAGCAGGGCGAACTGAGAGCGCGCTTCGAACCCGATACGGTGCATGTCGACCGCCTTGTATTCTCGGCACCCTATTCGGCGTCTCCAAAAGACAAATTGTTCTCTGATTACAATGTCCCGGCGGGGACCGGGCTTCTGAGCGCGACCGGTCGCATCGATCTTCAAGGCGGAACCGGCGATCTGAAGCTCAAAGCAGAACGCCTGCCAGTGGCACAACGTGATGACCGCTGGATCATCGCTTCCGGTTCGGGTAGTGCACGTTATGCAGGCAATACGCTGAAGCTGGAAGGTGGCATCGTTGCCGATGCCGGCCTTATCAACCGGCCCGTCAGCGACCGTCCCCGCTTGTCCGATGATGTTCAGATCTTAGGGCAGGAGTCTGCAGGTCAGTCCGGACTCCAAAGCGCTGTAGATGCCACGGTTGAATTGGGAGACCACTTCTATATTCGCGCGTCCGGACTGGAAGGGCGACTGGCCGGCCAGCTCAGAGTGCGCAAGGAACCCCGAGAACCGTTGCACGCGACCGGATACATCGCCGCACATGACGCAATGTTTGATGCCTTTGGGCAGCGCTTGGAGGTGTCGCATGGCTTGCTGAATTTCCAGGGGCCGGCGGACGACCCGGGTTTGAATATCCTTGCTTTGCGCAAAGGATTGGAAGTCGAGGCGGGGGTAGAAGTGACCGGCACCATGCGTCACCCAATAGTGCGGCTTGTTTCCACGCCCAATGTACCGGATGCTGAAAAACTTTCCTGGATTGTTTTGGGGCGTGTTCCCGAGAGCGGCAGTGTCGATACCTCTTTGCTGCTGGCTGCAGCAGGGAATATTCTGGGCGGTCAGACAGTCGGCGAATTCGGACAAACCTTCGGGGTGGATGAGTTCTCCCTGAGTCAGCAAACCGGAACTGACTCGCAGCAAAGCCAGAAAGTGACTGTAGGCAAACGCTTGTCTGCGCGAGCCCGCATCAGCTATGAACAGGGCTTGTCCGAAGTGGGCGGCATTACGAAGTTTACCTACATATTGACGCCGCGCATCACCATCGTCACACGTACCGGTAACGAGGATGCACTCGATCTTTTTTATTCCTTCCGGTTCTACTGATTTGATATGGATATTTCAGGATTTTTCCTTACCGCATCACCATGGACATATTCTCCGTGTACTCAAATGAGCTGAGATTCGTGAGAATCGAGGCAATGTAGGGCACGGCATGGCGGGGCAGATTCATATTTGGTTTGCGCCGGCTGATTAAGGCATATAATTCGCATGCTATTTTCATATCAGCGATGCAACGCCACGACTATGCGCGCTGATGGAATCACTCTGATCAATTTCGGGGATATTATTGGAGCCTTGCAAAATTTGCCGCTTGTTCAAACGAATCGACAGGTCAGGGCGGCATCCGCTGAATCAGAATAGTGCTGATCCTCAGGAATAATCATGAGCCAGTATCTCGCAGGTGACATCGGTGGTACCAAGACGCGCCTTGCGCTGATTGAAGTCAGTGGCACACAGGCGCAGATCGTCCACGAAAACAGTTATCGGAGCCGTGATTACGCCACGTTCGAGGAGTTGCTGGAAGATTTTTTGTCACGCACCAAGTGCTTCCTGTCTCCACATTCATCATCTCCCAAAAGTGAGTGTGGCCAGATTCAAATACATCATGGTGCCTTCGGAATTGCCGGTCCGATACAGGGCAAACTGGTTAAAACCACCAACTTGCCATGGCGGATTGATGCTGATGAATTGCAACATCGCTTCGGCATACCGCGTTGCACACTGCTAAATGATCTTGAGGCGACTGCGTATGGACTTCCGGCGCTGGGTGAAAACGATCTGTTCACCTTACAGGCAGGCGCGGCGAATGCCAGCGGAAACATCGCAGTTATCGCTGCGGGCACGGGTCTTGGTGAAGCAGGACTGTTCTGGGACGGGCACTGTCACCGGCCTTTCGCCACAGAAGGTGGTCATGCCAGTTTCAGCCCGGGCAATGAACTGGAAATGGCTTTGTTAAGCCATCTTCAGAAGCAGTACCGGCACATCAGTTGGGAGCGCGTCGTATCAGGCATGGGCCTGTTGAGCATGCACGAGTTTCTGCGCAAGTATCGAAATGTCGAAGCACCGCAATGGCTTGTTGAAGCAATGCGCAACAGTGATGCTGCTGCTGCGATTGCCAAGGCAGCACTCTCCGGTCGGGACGCCATCTGTGTCGAAACAATGAATTGGTTCGCTCATCTTTATGGTTCGGAAGCGGGCAACCTCGCGCTCAAGTTGATGAGTCGCGGCGGACTATACCTTGGTGGGGGAATAGCGCCCAAGATCCTGCCGATGCTGCAGAATGGTGCATTCCTGGACGCATTTCTGAACAAGGGCCGGATGCGACGATTGTTGGAAACCATCCCCGTAAAAGTTATCCTGAACGATCGCGCTGCGTTGTTCGGTCCAGCTTTGCGAGCCTCGCAGCTTGACGATATATCATGAGTTTTGCCGGTCAACGCAACAGCGAAGGCGGTATTGATACTTCCGCAGCAAAATCTGTTCTCAAGTGGCCGGCGAAGGATAGTGTATGGCACAGGAATGGAAATTGCATGTTGACTTGCCGTAAGCGCAGTTCCGCCGGGTATTTCAGGGTTGCGTTGCTGTTAAGCTATAATCTACCGTTTGTCGCAG
>QJWF01000240.1 GCA_003235435.1 Nitrosomonadales bacterium | reverse complement strand
ATCAGGATCGTGGCGCTTGCTGCCGTCCGGCTTGACAGGTTCCGGCTGAGCCTGCTGGTTGAGCCAGTAGGTTGCCCCGAGCAGGCCAAGCAAAGGCAATAGCGGCAACCAGTAGCGTAAACGGGCGACAATGGTCATCGTAAATAATTAGCCAGTTGCTTTTCCAGTGTGCCCTGCGCAGCCATGATCATCTCGCATGCCTCACGAACTGCCCCGTACCCGCCATTGCGCTGCGTGATGTAATGTGAACGCTCGCGCACCTGCAACGGAGCATCAGGTACAGTGACAGCCATTCCGACATGGCGCATCACTGTAAGGTCGACCACATCGTCGCCCATATAAGCAGCTGAATCACGCGGAAGCTCGAGTTTGTTGAGAAGGTCGACCATTGCTTCAAGCTTGTTTTCCACGCCCTGGTAGACATGCTCAATTCCGAGGTTCCCGGCACGGGCTGTGACACAGTTCGATGTGCGTCCAGTGATGAGTGCAATCTCCACTCCGCTGGCACGCAGCATCTTCAGGCCATGCCCATCCTGGGAATTGAAGCGTTTGAATTCTTCGCCTGAATCGGAAAAATACAACCCGCCGTCCGTCATCACGCCATCAACATCAAAAGCCATCAGGCGTATCAATTTTGCACGGCTGGTCAGCATGGCAGTCCTCCTAGATCACTTTGGCGTGCAACAAGTCGTGCATATTGAGTGCACCGACAAGTTTGTTTTGCTCATCAACCACCAGCATCTGGTTGATATTGCTTTGCTCCATCCGTTGCACCGCTTCGGCTGCCAAGCTATCAGGGCTGATGCAACGCGGGTTGGCAGACATCACGCTGCTTATCGGTGTGGCATTAAAGTCAATGTTTCTTTCAAGCGTGCGGCGCAGGTCGCCGTCGGTGTATATGCCAAGCACATGCTGACCGGCATCCACGATGGCGGTCATGCCCACACCTTTTCTGGAAATTTCCAGAATCGCATCTCTCAGCATCGCGTTTTCGCGAATCATCGGCAGGCGTTCGCCGATACGCATTATATCGCTCACGCGGGTGAGCAGTCTCCTGCCCAGACTGCCACCCGGATGCGACATGGCAAAATCGTCAACTCCGAACCCCTTTGCGTCCAGCAAAGCCACTGCCAACGCATCGCCTAGCGCCAAAGCTGCAGTAGTGCTTGCGGTGGGAGCGAGGCCCATCGGACACGCTTCCTTGTCTACGGCGGAATTGAGATGCACATCAGAGACCTTGGCCAGGCTGGATGCGGGATTACCGGTCATGCTGATGAGCTTCGCGCCTTGTCTTTTTATTGCGGGCACGATGGTCATCAATTCCTGACTTTCTCCGGAATAGGATAACGCGATGATGACATCCATGCTGGTGATCATGCCGAGATCACCGTGGCTGGCCTCGGCAGGATGGACAAAATAGGCCGGAGTTCCAGTGCTTGAAAGGGTGGCGGCGATCTTGCTCGCGATGTGTCCGGATTTGCCCATGCCGCTGACGATGACGCGGCCATCGCAACTCAGGATCACATCGAGTGCGCGCAAAAAACTCTCATCCAAGCGTACCGCCAATGCCTGTACGGCGTCGGCTTCGATTGTCAGTACCTTGCGTCCCAGCTCGAGTGCATGCGGCGAAGCGGTAATAGTTTTGTTCATGGATGCATTATAGCAGCGTAAATATTCGAATTAGGTTCAACGGGCGTCGTTTGTCATGCCTGGAAATTTTGCAAACTTGGCATTAGTACGGCATTATCGTGGCGGGGAAGCAAACACGCTCACAGACACATGGAAAGTTCACTTTCACTCGTTCTTATCCTGCTCGCCACGGCCGTTATTGTGGTGGTCTTGTGCCGTATCCTGCGCTTGCCGGTGATGTTGGGCTATCTGGTTGTGGGCATCCTGATCGGGCCGCACGCTCTGGCATGGATACCGGATGCAGTGGAAACCCAGCATCTCGCCGAGTTCGGCGTGGTGTTCCTGATGTTCAGTATCGGTCTGGAATTCAGTCTGACGCGCTTGATGGCGATGAAACGAACGGTATTCGGCCTGGGTGGCGCCCAGGTAATTGTCACCATGCTGCTGGTAATGTCGAGCGCTGCAGGACTGGGGCTTGATTGGCGCACCGGCCTTGCATTGGGCGGTGTCCTGGCCATGTCTTCCACTGCCATTGTCAGCAAGATGCTGGTCGAGCGTGCCGAACTTAATCTGCCATACGGTCAGCAAATGATGGGCGTGCTGTTGTTCCAGGATTTGGCAGTCGTGCCACTGCTGATCATAATTCCAGCACTGGCCACCAGACCAGATGATCTTCCCGCCACGCTCGGTTATGCGATGATCAAGGCGGCAGTGGTATTACTCGTGCTGCTGGTGTTCGGGCAGCACCTGATGCGCCCCTGGTTTCACATCGTGGCCCGGCAGAAATCATCCGAATTGTTCATGCTCAACGTTCTGCTGATCACGCTGGGCTTGGCTTACTTCACTGAGCTGGCGGGACTGTCTCTGGCCCTGGGCGCGTTCGTCGCGGGTATGCTGATCTCCGAAACGGAATATCGCTATCAGGTGGAAGAAGACATCAAACCATTCCGCGATGTGTTGCTTGGTCTGTTTTTCGTCACCATCGGAATGAAGCTTGATCTTGGCAGTGTGGCCGGTGAACTAGGCTGGGTGCTGCTGGTATTGTTTGCGTTGATCCTGCTCAAGGGATTGGTCGTTGCATTACTGGCTCGCGTCCTGGAGGGGGACTGGGGGGTCGCATTGCGAAGCGCAATCGGACTGGCGCAGGCAGGTGAGTTCGGTTTCGTGCTGCTGACACTGGCGGATGGCGCGCACCTGCTGAACGCATTAACGTTGCAGATCACACTGGCGGCGATGCTGCTTTCGATGCTGTCCGCTCCATTCATGATCCAGTACGGGGAAGCGATCGCAAGGCGCATTTCTGCCGCCGAATGGACCAACCGCGCGATGCAGATGCACCAGATCGCGATTAAGAGCATGGGCAGCAAAGGGCACGTGATCATTTGCGGGTATGGACGCAGCGGCAGTACACTGGGCCGCTTTCTTGAAGCGGAAAACCTGAATTTCATCGCGCTGGATCTGGATTCCAGTCATGTCAGGGCGGCTTTGGCGGAAAAGAAAAGTGTAGTCTATGGCGATGCCGCAAAGCGCGAAGTGCTGATGGCTGCAGGGTTGATGCGTGCAAGGGCGCTGGTGGTTTCCTACCAGGACAAGCATTCGGCGCTGGCAATCCTGCGCCACGTCAGGGAGTTGCGCCCCGATCTTCCAGTGGTAGTGCGTACCAACGATGATACTTATATCGAAGCGCTGAAGGAAGCCGGTGCGGCGGAAGTGGTTGCAGAAGTGCAGGAAGGCAGCGTGATGCTGGCTTCGCAAGCGATGTTGATGGCGGGCGTGCCGCTCAGCCGCGTGATCCGACGCGTCCAGGAGACGCGGGCGCGCCGTTATGCGACATTCAACAGCTATCTGCGTAGCCCCCAATACGAGCAGGGCGAAGACAGCGAAAGCCTGCAACCGCGTTTTCTCAGCGTATTCCTCAAGCAGGACTCCGCCGCTGTGGGCAAACGGTTGCGCGAGATGGAACTCGATGCGTTGGGCGTCGAAGTGAACGCGGTCCGCAGGCACAACCTGCACAGTGCGCTGCCCAGCGAGGAGATGCTGCTGCAGGCCGGCGATGTGCTGGTGCTGCTCGGATTGCCGGAAGCGCTGCTGCAGGCGGAAATCAGACTGCAAAAAGGATAGTCGGAATACCGGGGGAAGTGCACGCGAAGCGTATCACTGGCTAGTTGCACTCAAACCATATACATGTTTTCTTCGGCACATGAAAAAGCCCGCCGAAGCGGGCTAGTTCAAGCATGGTGACTGTTTAGTAGCCCATGCACACAAGATAAGTTACGTCATCGACAATATCGACGGTTGCAGTTGCAGCCGGCGGAGCAGTAACAGTGCCGCCGGATACCAGCACAGAGCCCGTGGAGGTTTCGCCGTTATCCAGGGTAGTATCAAGCTGCTTGGCAAATTTTCCGGATATGCCATCGGAGCAAACGACGTACGTCCCTTTCATATTGGTAATCGGAATGTTGGCTACGGAATTCGTTATCCCTATTCTGCCGCCAACTGCATTCTTTTGAACATAATCGTTGACAGGGTCAGCGGTATTTATTGACCCAGGACCAAACCCAGCCAAGCGGATGTGTTGACAGAACACATAGGATTCCTCGGTAATATTTTGAGAGTTCCATGCGCCGTCTATAACACCGTTTCCTGGAACGCATTTGGTTGCTACTCCATTAGGAGCGCATGGGGTAGCGGTC
>QJWF01000229.1 GCA_003235435.1 Nitrosomonadales bacterium | reverse complement strand
AGTGATCGAGACCTGGGTGGAATCGATGTTGAATTCCAGATATCCGTTGTCCATATAGAACGACCGGAGCGTTTCAAGATCCGCGGAAAGCTTTTGCTTGGAATACTGGTCATTGCTGCTGAACCAGTTGAACCATCCGGGGGTGCCAAGCTTCATCAGGTCTAGCAACTGTTCTTCGGAATACGCCTTGTTGCCGATCAAGTTGATCTGCTTGATCTTGGAGACATCGCCCTCCACCACATTGAAAACGATATTGACTCGATTTCGTTCCAGTTCCGTGACGGTGGTCGAAACGGAAACGCCATACTTTCCCCTCGCGATGTACTGGCGCTTCAATTCCTGGGTGGCCTTATCCAGCACGCCCCTGTCGAAGATGCGCGCTTCGGCCAATCCAGCATATTTCATGCTCTCCTTGAGCTGATCCTTGGGGATATCCTTGACGCCATTCACCTCGATACTCGCAATCGAGGGGCGTTCCCGCACCTGCACGATCAGAACACCGCGGTCTACCTTCAGCAGGACATCCTTGAAAAAGCCGGTGGCATACAAGGCATGAATCGCGGCGGCGGCCTGCTTGTTATCCATGGTATCGCCAACCTTGATGGGCAGATAACTGAATACCGTGCCGGCCTCGGTGCGCTGTATCCCTTCCACGCGGATATCCCTGACGGTGAACGGCTCGATAGCCCATGCAGAATTCATACAAAGCAGGGTGAGCAATCCCGCCAGTCTTATCAATATCATTATTTAACCTGAAACAAGGCGATTAACATCGTTATAGATGGCGAAGACCATCAATGTACCAAGCAATGCAATGCCGATTTTCTGGCCGAAATCCCAAGCTTGGTCGGAGACAGGACTGCCTTTTATCAATTCGGCCACATAATACAGCAAGTGTCCCCCATCCAATAAGGGGACTGGCAGCATGTTCAACACGCCAAGGCTGATACTGATCAAGGCCAAAAAGCCCAGGTAAGCCGCAATACCCATCGCGGCAGACTGGCCAGCGTAGTCGGCTATCGTGATCGGGCCGCTGAGATTCTTCATGGATACTTCGCCCAACACCATCTTGCCCAGCATCTTCAACGTGATTACCGAAGTTTCCCAGGTCTTGCGCAATGAACGGGCCATCGCCTCCGGAGGAGCGTAATTCACATCGACAAGAAGTGACTGCCATTCCGACAAGTCGACTTGCGGAGCCGCTCCGATCTTGCCTACCGTTTTTCCAGAGTCGTCTGTGGGTTGCGGCACCAATGCAATAGCCAGTATCTTGTCGCCGCGCTGAACTTCGATTTGCAGGGTTTGCCCGGGGTGTGCGCGCACCACATCCACGAATTCACTCCAAAGGCTGATTGCCATTCCATCCACCTTCACTACGCGATCCCCCTGATGCAGACCGGCGCGTTGCGCAACGTCGCCATCGACAAGCTTGCCGATAACCGGTTGCACCACGGGCTGATGAAGATGCAGACCGAGCTTTTCGAGGAAATCTCCATCAAGGTCGTTTGCTTCCAGGGTGCCAAGATCCAGGATATGGGTTTTCGCCGGGCTCCCTGCACCGACTGCCTCGACCTTCACTTCCGCCTGTTGCAATGCCAGGTCCAGCAAACGCCAGCGTAATTCCTGCCAACTCGGAACCGTTTCGTCATTGATGCTCAGGATGGTATCGCCCGATTGAAGTTGCGCGGCCGCTGCCGGCGACCCAGGCGGCACTTCACCCAGTATCGGCTTCAATCCGGGCACCCCGTACACGAACATTGCCCAATAAAGCACGATTGCCAGCAAAAAATTGGCGAGCGGACCCGCCGCCACGATCGCCATTCGCTGCAAAACAGGTTTTCGATTGAAGGCGTATGGCAGATCTTCCGCCGTCACTTCGCCTTCGCGCTCGTCGACCATCTTGACGTAGCCACCCAGCGGGATCGCGGAGATAACCCACTCGGTTGCGCTGTTGGCAAAACGCTTGCTGTATATCACCCGGCCGAAACCCACCGAAAAGCGAAGCACCTTCACATCGCAGCGGCGCGCCACCCAATAATGTCCCAACTCGTGAAACACCACCAGCAACGCGATTGCGCCGACAAATGCAAACAGGGTAACCATGCTAATACCCGCCGTGCAAAGGAGCGGCGCGCTTTGTCCCCGGTAACGCGCTGATTTTTTGCATTGCAGTTGAGCGCGCTTCGGCGTCGGCACCAAGCACATCGTCAAGATTGTTGACCGCATTGACCGGCATTGAACTGAGCACCGAAGCGATGACACGCGGGATATCCAGGAATGAAATCTGCCCTTCAAGAAAAGCCCCGACCGCCGCTTCGTTGGCTGCATTCAGCACGGCGGGCGCAGTTCCTGAGGCGCGCAATGCCTGATAAGCCAGCTCCAGGCAGGGAAAACGATCGAAGTCCGGCGCGATGAAGTCAAGCTTAGCCACCTTGAACAGGTCCAATGCCGCCACTCCCGAAGTTATACGCTCGGGATAGGCCAAGCCAAAGGCGATCGGAGTGCGCATATCGGGGTTTCCCAGTTGAGCCAGCACCGATCCATCCACATATTCAACCAGCGAGTGAATCACGCTCTGTGGATGCACCACCACCTGTATATCATCTGCATCTGCTCCGAACAGCCAGTGCGCCTCGATCACCTCAAGTCCCTTGTTCATCATCGTTGCCGAATCAACCGATATCTTGCGGCCCATCACCCAGTTCGGATGCGCGCACGCCTGTTGCGGCGTGACATTCTGCAGTTCGCTTAACGGGGTATTGCGAAACGGACCGCCGGATGCGGTCAGCAGGATACGACACACGCCATTTCCCGCAAGATCGCCGTCATAGCCGCGCGGCAACGCCTGGAAAATCGCATTGTGTTCGCTGTCGATCGGCAACAGCACAGCGCCGCTGGTGCGCACCGCTTCCATGAACACATTGCCTGCCATCACCAGAATTTCCTTGTTTGCCAGCAAGATCTTCTTGCCTGCGCGTGCTGCCGCCAGTGTAGGCTGCAAGCCGGCCGCACCGACGATAGCGGCCATCACGGTATCCACCTCCGGCAACATGGCCACCCGCTCGAGCGCATCCACGCCGTACAAAATCTCGGTGTTCAAACCCGCTTCATGCACTTGTTGCCGCAATTGAAAAGCCGCCCGTTCATCCAGTAGCACCGCATATTCGGGCTTGAACTGACGGCATTGACGGAGCAACAGCTCTGACTGGCGGTTTGCCGTCAGGGCATGAATCCGGAATCTGTCAGGATGGCGCGCCACCACGTCCAGCGTGCTTGTGCCTATACTGCCGGTAGAGCCTAATATGGTTATTCGCTGCATGAATGCTTATCGTAACTGTTGCATCAGGATAACCAGAGCTGCAAGGGGCAAAGTCGAGGTCAGTGCATCAATACGGTCCAGCAAACCGCCGTGTCCCGGCAGCAGCGAGCCGCTGTCCTTTACCCCCGCCTGCCGTTTGATGGCAGACTCGAACAAATCACCGATTACAGCCAACCCCACCCACCACCAGGATGCCATCAGCAGAATGGGCAACACTCCGCCAATCTCGAAATTCGTACTGAACCAAACCAGCAGGACGTAAATCGACACGCCCAACATTGCACCCGCCACGCCTTCCCAGGTTTTGCCCGGACTGATGCGGGGAGCCAGCTTGGTTCTGCCGAATTTCCGGCCGGCGAAATAAGCTGATATATCCGCGATCCATACCAGTCCCATGATGAACAGCAACAACCATGGGCTGATGACGCGCAGATCAAGCATAGCCAGTCCGGTAGGTATCAGGACCGCCCAGCCGGTCAGCGCCAACAGCAACGGCTGGTCGACCTTCCATCCCGCAATCAACCATGTCGGCACGATAATCACCCACAGCAAGCCCGAAACGGCGTAGAACGGCAAATGCGTCAAAACCTGTTGCTGGTAGGAATGATGTGCATCAAACCACACTAGGCCCAGCATGATCAGCAGTGTCAGCCACCAGAACAGTCTTGCCCTTGCACTGTTGAGCTTGGCCAGCCTGGCCCATTCCGAAGCCCCTTGCAAAACCAGCACAATCACCAGCGCGACCCAGCCGGCAACAGGCAATACAAACAGCGACAGCAATAACATCGCCAGCAGTACGAGCGCAGTGATTACCCGGGACTTAAGCATTTCCGCTCCTTGCCTTCTGCATTCCTTCCAGTTGCTCGCTGGTACGGCCAAAGCGGCGCTCGCGCTGCTGATAGGAGTCTATCGCAGTCTCCAGTTCCTTGCGGTCGAATGCGGGCCACAGGACATCGGTAAAATAGAGTTCGGTATAAGCCAGTTGCCATAGCATGAAGTTGCTGATTC
>QJWF01000246.1 GCA_003235435.1 Nitrosomonadales bacterium | reverse complement strand
AAAAACATCCCTACTGGATGATTGCGAAAATCACCGGATACAAAGCCAACTCTCAAACGATCAGGACGATTTGAGCATTGCCAAGTGGTAAATCGGTTCGATACTTTTCGAGTAATTAATTGACCGTATAGTTTGGCTTGTTCGATGCGATATGAAAGAGTGTAATTAGAGGAGTAATTGAGGACGAACAACATATTGCTGCGAGCAACCGTGTAATCGGGTTTGATAGCAAGTGCTTGACGATAACTGGACAATGCATTTTCCAATTGCCCGAGATCTTTCAGGATGTTGCCTATATCGTTGTATACTTCAGCGTAATCGGGTTTAAGTGCAATGGCTTTGCGAAAACTTTTAAGGGCACTGTCATATTGTCTGGTCTCCGACAAGGTAAGTCCTAGGTTGTAATGTATCCCCGCCAAATCCGACTTGAATTTAAGTGCACTACGGTAGCACGTTATTGCTTCTTCAAATTGCCCTAGATCCTTCAATACATTACCCAGATTGTTGTGGGCCAAGGCATCCATTGGTTTCAGGGCTACGCATTTGCGCAAGGCTGGGAGACCATTTCTTCCCAGCAGATGCTGGGAAATTCCCAATAATTTCCATGCTTGAACACAGTTCGGATACTTCTCAACCATCAACTGAGACTGGCTTTCTACTTCTAAAAGATGTCCAGTATTGAACAGATTGGCAAGCCGAGTTAGTTCCGCTTCAGGCGGTTCGGAAGGCTGCAATCGATTATGCTTGCCTTTGAGTTGACAACAATTCTTGAATTTTTTTCCGCTACCACAACTACATGGATCGTTCCTGCCTAACTTCATCGAACTGCTCCTGCACTAAGAATTTTGATTTACACTTAGTAATATGGCGGTCATTGTTATAGTCCCACGGCCTTTAGCGTTTCAAGGAATTGATTCGAATCTTGATAGCCAACTACTCTGAAATCGCCCTGTTCCTTGCCTTGCGCATCAAAAAAAAGGATACCGGGGGGGCCATACAGCCCAAATCGATTGAGCAGTGCCTTGTCTGCTTCGCTGTTGGCTGTGACGTCCGCTTGCAGCAATAGTACTGATTTGAGCTTTGCTTGCACGGCGGTGTCGGAAAACGTATAACGCTCCATTTCCTTGCAGGAGATACACCAGTCCGCATAGAAATCAAGCATTACCGTCCTGCCGCGCGCTTCCAGGATACGTCTATCGAGGTCGGAAGCATCCTTGATGCGCAAAAATTGCAGCGTGGCAGGAGCTTGAGCACCGGCACGTCCGATCGATCCCAGCGGACGCAGGATATCCTGCGCGCCGGACAATGCGCCAATCAGATAGGCCACACCCAACAACAAGGCGAACAGTCCGATCCCCTTGAACAGTTTGTGCCAGCCACTGGAATTGTGCGGCAGGCTATCCAGCGCGTGCAGGTAAATCCCCGAAAATATCAGGAGCGCCGCCCATAACATCATCTGTACGCCCATAGGCAGCAGTGGCTGGACGATCCAGATCGCCAGCGCCAGCAACATCACGCCGAAGAAACGCTTTACCGCTTCCATCCATGCGCCGGCCTTGGGAAGCAATACCCCGGCCGAAGTGCCTATCAGCAACAGTGGAGCGCCCATTCCCATAGCCAGTGCGAACAGCGCGACACCGCCCAGCACTGCATCATGGGTCTGGCCGATATAGAGCAAAGCCCCGGCAAGCGGCGCTGCCACACATGGCCCCATGATTACCGCGGACAATGCACCCATCACGAACACGCCCGATAGATGGCCGCCGTGCAGTTTGTTGCTGGTGTCGGTGAGCTTGCTCTGCAGTGCTGACGGCAATTGCAGCTCATAAAAGCCGAACATCGACAATGACAGAAGCACGAATACGGCGGAAAAACTTCCCAGTACCCAGGGGGTTTGCAGCGCGTTGGAGATCAGGTTGCCGGAAAATCCCGCGGCCACTCCGGCGGCGGAGTAGGTGATCGCCATGCCCAGCACGTACGCCAGCGAAAGCATGAATGCATGCATCCGGGTTATCTTGTGGCCGCGTCCGACGATGATGCCGGAAAGTATGGGTATCATCGGGAAGACACAAGGCGTGAAAGCCAGCAACAGTCCAGCACCGAAGAAGAATGAAACAATCAGCCAGAAACTGCCGCTCTTGAAAAGTTGCGCGATTTGCGAACCTTCAGATTGAGCGGTCTGGGGTTCTTCAGGCTGGGCTGTAGTCATCACGGGCGGAGGGGGCGCGCCTGTGCTTGCATCCGGCAGGTTGATCAGCAATGACGGCGTGATCGGCGGGTAGCACAGGCCTTCTTCACTGCAGCCTTGATAACTGGCATTCAGAGTGAAACTTCCGGCGCCGGTGCCGGGGCCTGGCTCCAATTTGATCACGGCCTGAAATGACTGGTGTAAGACTTCGGTGGGACCGAAATTCGGGTCCTCCTTCATATCGCCCCTGGGCAGTTCAAGTCCGGTGATCTTGACAGCTTTGTCCTTTATTTCGAAGCTGATCTTGTCACGATATAAATAGTACCCCGGAGTGATCCTGAAATTGGCTTGCAGGGTACGCGCATCACGGACGATCACATTCAGGGAAAAGGCCTGATCTGGTGGCAGAAAAACCGGTTGTTTGGTGCTGCCAAAACCGGGCAGACGGTCAAGGAAACTATCCGCGCTCGCGGAGGGGGCAAACAAACAGAGCATCAACAGCAAAACAATACGCATGTTCAATCCTTGGGGACAGTCGTTTCGCTATCTATCCAGCTCAGATAAGCGGGCAAACCTGCTATCAAAGGGACAGCGATGATTTCAGGAAGTTCGTAAGGGTGAGCCATGCCGATCAATTTTTCAAGGCGCGGGTAAGCGGCACGCGTGGTTTTGATTAACAGCGTCACCTCGGAAGCGGTTTCGATTTTACCCTGCCATCGATAAGTCGATGTGCACGGCGAAAGCTGATTCACGCAAGCCGCAGCGCGCGCTTCAATGACTTGCTGTGCCAGCCGCGCGGCGGAAGGCGCGTCGGGCAGATTGGTTATCACTAATAGAGTTTCATTCATTTGGCTAAGCGTAATCCAAATTGCAGCAATTCATCCCAGACATCGCCCCGGCGCAAGCCCTTGATAATCTTGTCCAGCCGGGACGCTTGCAGCATCGCGCGTTCGATGTTCGGCAATTTCAGACGCCTGGCAGCATTTTCCATCAGACCCTGCTTGTCCTTGCGTATTCGAAGATCGCGCAGGGCATTGCCGAGATTGTCACCGCGCTGCAAGGCATGCAACACCTTTCCCAAGGTGCGGATATCTTCACTGACTGCCCATAATACCAGTGTCGTTGCCGTGCCTTCGGCGCGCAGACCCTCGAGAATGTGCGCAAAACGCGCGCAATCGCCGCTCAGCATGGCCTCAGAGAGTTTATAGATATCGTAGCGCGCCACATCCATCACCGCATCCTTTACCTGTTCGAAGGCCAGTTCTCCGGGAGGATACAATAATGCTAGTTTCTGGATCTCCTGGAAAGCCGCGAGCAGATTTCCCTCGCAGCGATCGGCAAGGAATTCCAAGGTGGCGTTGTCAGTGGTTTGTTCCTGCCGTTTGAGTCGGCCTGCGATCCAGCGCGGAAGTGCGCCGAGCGAAATATCATCGGCCGAGATGAGCACGCCATGTTTCTGCAGCGCGCTGAACCACTGGCTCTTTTGTGCGGACCAATCCAGTCTGGGCAGGGAAATCAGCGTCAGCACATCCGGACTGAGATTGGCACAATATTCCTGCAGCGCCTGCCCTCCTTCCACACCGGGCTTGCCGGATGGGATGCGCAGGTCTATGACCTTGCGCGTGGCGAACAACGACAGGCTTTGCGCACTGTTGCGCAATTCGTCCCACTTGAAATGCTGTTCGGCGATGAAAGTTTCGCGTTCCGTGTACCCAGCTGCGCGCGCCGCCGCGCGGATACTGTCCGCCGCTTCGCCGGCCAGCAACAGCGCGTCGCCGAATACCACATACAGCGGCTTCAGTCCGGAAGCGAGATGACCAGGAAGAGCTTCGCTACTGATTGGCATGTCAATCGGCCTGCAGTTTGGCCCGGCTCAGGCGGCGCATGATCTGCTGCACCATGTCGGAACGCATACTTTGGTATAGCAGGTTTTCCTCGGCCTCCTTGGCGAGCACTTTGGTGTCATCGTAGGAATAGTCGCTGCGCAATGCGATTTCCTCCGCAGGTATCCAGTCCTTCTGGCGGTCATAAGCGCGAAGGGAAACACGGTAAAACAACCTGAATTCATTCACGCGTCCGTCACCTCCCAGCGACAGAACCTGCTTCTCGGAAATCTCGGAAACGATATCGAGCACCAGTTCTGCCTGCTCCTCTGCGCTCACCAGTTTCACATGTCCGGACTCGAGATTTCGTCGCAACTCTCTGATGAAGGGCGTGTTGGGACTGGCCGTCTTCAGGTAGATCGTCGCAAAAGGCATGTTCATCTGGCCGCGCAGATGAAAACCGCATGCGCTCACCACCAGCGCAGTTATCAGCAAGATGAATATTTTCCGCGTCATGTGCATCGACATTTTCCTAGGCGACGACATTTATCAGCCGGCCGGGCACGATGATGATCTTCTTCGGCGCTGCGCCCGCAAGATGTTTCTGCACCGCGTCATGCTCTAACGCCAATTGCTCCAGCGTGGCCTTGCCGGCATCCTTCGCCACACGCAAATTGCCGCGAAGCTTGCCGTTGACCTGGATCACCAGCTCGATCTCGTCTTGTACTAACGCTTCTTCCAATGGTTCAGGCCAGCCGGCAGCGAGGATGTCCATGCCATAGCCCAGTTCGCGCCACAGGTGGTGGGTGATGTGCGGGCAGATAGGGGAAAGCATACGAAGTAATATAGAGAATCCTTCTTTTGCTACTTCATCGTCGACACCATGCAGGCGATCCAGGGCGTTCAAAATCTTCATTGCGCCAGAAGCGACAGTATTGAACTGGTGTTTTGCCATATCGTAATTTGCCTGCTTAAGCACGGAATGAATTTCAAGGCGAGTTGTTTTAAGCAAACGATCAGTTATATTCGGTCCTCCTCCAGTTTTAAGTCGAGCACCAAAATTCCATAATCGACGCAAGAAACGGTGTGCTCCTTCCACGCCCGAATCCGCCCATTCCAGCGTCTGCTCCGGCGGTGAGGCGAACATCATGAACAAGCGCGCAGTATCGGCACCATATTGCTCGATCAGTGCCTGCGGGTCGACGCCGTTGCGTTTGGACTTGGACATCGTGCCGATGCCCTGGTAATCCACCTGATTGCCGTCAGTTATTGTCCTGGCGCCAGTAATGCGGCCCGCCTCGTCCTTCAGGATTTCCACTTCCTCGGGCGCGAAATAATCGATGCCGCCCTTGTCGGTACGGCGAGAGAAGATGTGGTGCAGCACCATGCCCTGTGTCAGCAGGTTGGCAAATGGCTCATCGTAACTCACCAGTTTGAGATCTCGCATTACCTTGGTCCAGAAGCGCGAATACAACAAATGCAAAATTGCGTGCTCGATGCCGCCGATGTACTGATCCACCGGCATCCAATAGTTCGTCTCTTCGTCCACCATCGCGTTGCTCTCGAACCCGCTGGCATAACGCGCGTAATACCAGCTCGAATCGACGAAGGTGTCCATCGTGTCAGTCTCGCGCTTGGCGGGCATTCCGCAGTTGGGACAGGTGCAGTTCAGGAAATCCTCGCGCTTGTTCAGCGGGTTGCCGGAACCGTCCGGCACGCAGTCCTCCGGCAATACCACCGGCAACTGATCGTCGGGAACAGGCACAGAGCCGCAAGCATCGCAATGGATGATTGGTATCGGGCAGCCCCAGTAGCGCTGGCGCGAAACGCCCCAGTCGCGCAAGCGCCATTGCACCTGCTTGTCGCCGAGGTTCTTTACTTTCAGGTCGGCGGCGATGGCGTCCACGGCCTGCTGATAGTTCAGTCCGTCATACTTGCCGGAGTTGACGCACACCCCCTGATCTTTATTCGCATACCATTCCTGCCAGGCGGTAACGCTGAATACCTGCTCTTTGATGGCGATGGATTGTCTGATCGGCAACCTGTATCTTTTGGCGAATCCAAAGTCGCGCTCATCGTGCGCCGGCACCGCCATCACCGCGCCTTCGCCATAGCTCATCAGCACATAGTTCCCGATCCATACCGGTACCTGTTCGCCGGTCAGCGGGTGGGTCACTTTCAACCCGGTGTCGATGCCCTCTTTTTCCATCGTCGCCATGTCGGCCTCCATCACTGACACGTGTTTACACTTCTCGACGAAGGCGGCGACTTGGGCGTTGCTTTTGGCGGCATGTGCGGCCAGCGGATGCTCGGCGGCGACGGCAACAAAGGTCACGCCCATGATGGTATCGGCGCGCGTGGTGTAGACCCAAAGCTTGCCGTCATTGATGAGTGCGCCGCCATCCTTGGTGTCATGCGTGAACGCGAAACGCACGCCATAACTCTTGCCGATCCAGTTGGCTTGCATGGTCTTCACGCGCTCGGGCCAGCCCGGCAACTTGTCGAGGTCTGCGAGCAGTTCCTCCGCGTATTGGGTGATAGCGAGGTAATAGCCGGGGATCTCCCGCTTTTCCACCAGCGCACCGGTGCGCCAGCCGCGCCCGTCGATCACTTGTTCGTTGGCGAGCACGGTCTGGTCGACCGGGTCCCAGTTCACCACCTGCGTCTTCTTGTAGGCGATGCCCTTTTCCAGCATGCGCAGGAACAGCCACTGGTTCCACTTGTAGTATTCCGGCTGGCAGGTCGCCAGCTCGCGCGACCAGTCGATCGCGAAGCCAAGCGATTTCAACTGTGTCTTCATGTAGGCAATGTTGTCGTAGGTCCACTTGGCGGGCGGAACCTTGTTGGCGATTGCTGCGTTTTCGGCGGGCAGGCCGAACGCGTCCCAGCCCATCGGCTGTAGTACGTTGTAGCCGCGCATCATATGCCAGCGCGCCAGCACATCGCCGATCGTGTAGTTGCGTACATGCCCCATGTGCAATTTGCCAGAGGGATAGGGAAACATCGATAGGCAGTAATATTTGGGCTTGCTTGCGTCCTTATAGGCGCAGAATACCCCGTTATGCTCCCAATAACTCTGGGCTTGCCGGTCTATGGTCGGGTGGTCGAAGTCGGGTTGCATGGAAGCCTGATTGTTGAATATTCTGGTGCGGCATTATAGCGGCATCCCTCTTGCTACGCTCAATAGCCATTCTGATATAGAATCCAGTCTCATAATTTTTATAATCTGCTCAGGAGCTTCATATCATGTCTCGCATGCATCCCGTAATCGCTGTCACCGGTTCTTCCGGCGCCGGCACCACTACTGTCAAGCGCGCTTTTGAAAACCTGTTCCGCCGTGAAAAAAGAAAGAACAACAGCAGCGGCAATCCTCCGGGTGCCGAGCGGCGAAGTGTGGATCGCGCGGAACAGCCGGGAATACGCGCGGCGATCATCGAGGGCGACAGCCTGCACAGCCTTGATCGAATGGCGTTTCGCGCTGCGGCTGCCGAAGCTGCCAAGGCCGGCAACAACACCTTCAGCCATTTCGGGCCGGAAGCAAATCATTTCGACAAGATCGAGGAAACGTTCAAGACTTACGGTGAAACCGGAATGTGCAAACGACGCTACTACGTGCACAGCGCTGAAGAAGCCGAACTGCATAACAAGCATTTCGGCATGACCGACCTGAAGCCGGGTGTATTCACACCCTGGGAAGATATAGAACCAAACTCCGACCTGCTGTTCTACGAAGGTCTGCACGGCTTGGCATCAGATGGCAAGCACGATGCAGCCAAATATGTGGATCTAGGTATCGGCGTCGTTCCCGTTGTCAATCTCGAGTGGATACAGAAGATCCACCGGGATGGCGCGGAGCGCGGCTATTCGGCCGAGGCAACCGTGGACACCATCATGCGCCGCATGCCTGACTATATCAAGTACATCACGCCGCAATTCTCGCGCACCCATATCAATTTTCAGCGTGTGGCAACTGTGGATACCTCCAACCCGTTCATCGCGCGCGATATACCGACACCCGATGAAAGCTTCGTGGTGATTCGCTTCCGTGATCCAAAAGGTGTGGATTTTCCATACATGCTCACGATGATCCCCAACTCTTTCATGTCCCGCGCCAATACCCTGGTCGTGCCCGGCGGGAAGATGAGCTATGCGTTGGAAGTCATCCTTGCACCGATCGTGCACGAGATGATCGAAAATAAAAAGAAGTAGCTGTTGTACCGGTTCTGTTCCGGCATAATCAAATGGGGGAAGCAAACGTATTTTTGCTTCCCCATTTTCATTTTGGAGCGAGCATTTATTAACTTTGAATTGCTATGATAAATGGCAGAGGCTGCAGCAAATGAAGTATTTTTCCATGATTGCTTTTTTGTTCTTCATGTTTTCTTGCTATGGGTGGGGTTATGCCCTCGTTAGTGGGGCGCCAAATCGCGACAAGGATTCGTTTGCCTTTCTGTCCGTTATAGGGATTGCTTGCCTGGTATTCATTGGGGGAGTGCTGAATCTTGTCCGGCTGGCTTATCCGGCTGCACTTAAGACTTTGTTGTTGCTTGGACTGGTTTTCTTTGCCATTAGTTATTTCGCAAGTGCCAAGATGTGGCTGTCCAGACGGCGTGCAGGTAGCTTGATCAATGCTGAGGCATTAAAGGCCATTTCCGGTAACGCCTTGCCAATTGTAATTCTCGCCATATCAGTCGGTTTCTTTTCATGGGCACTGCTTCCTGCAGGGGCTTTCAATTATGACGATGATTTCCTGACGTACATCCCAAGGTCATTGCGAATGTTGCAAACGGGCACAATGACGGGGGATCCGTTCGAATTGCTGGGCAAAGATATTGGAGCTCATGCTTTCCTGCACGGCTTCGTTCTGCTTGGATTCCCCATCGAATATTTGCTGGGTTTTGATGCCGTGTTCAGCTTTGCATTGGCAGGAATGTTATTGATAGCAATCGGCAACAAATTCAACCTGCATTGCAGCTATACGGCATTTGCCCTGCTAGGCTTCATTGTCATCAATCCGCAAGCCGTAAACATCTCCGCGCTTTACACAGGTTCTGCGATGATTCTGGGAATCCTTATTGCAAGTTGTCTTCTGCTTGACCAGATATTTAAATCAAGGAGTGATGTCCTCCCGTGCTTTTCAATCGGGATATTAGGTCTGCTTATCGCCGGAGCGATCGCCATCAAAACCTCTTTCGCAAGTTATGTATCCGCCTATTTCGCCGTTTTCTTCGTTGGCTTGTTATTGATTGCAAACGACAAACGTAAAGTGCTAAAGATAGGTGGCCTGGTTATATTGAGTACTCTCCTGGCATTATTACCCTGGTTGGCGTTGCATGCTGGCAACTACGCGTCATCAATCGAGGAGTTATTGGATCCATCAACAGCAGCGGTTGTGGATAAAGGTGCTTTGCCAGTGAGGAATATCATCCCACTATTTTCTGCAAACAACTTGTTTTATGGCAATTCGTACTTGAGCTACGGAATAATTGTTTTAATGTTGCTCGCGCTGGGTTCATACGGCTTGATGATCGCATTTGGCAAAAGAGCCGCACTGACTCTGCGAGGGTATTTTCTTGTTGCGGCTGCTTCTTGTACAGCAGGAATCGTCAGCTATTTTTTTAATGCACTATATACAAATCCGCAATCAGCGGTTCGTTATTCGTGTCCTGTATTGATCGCGGCACTTCCCTTTGCCTGGCTTGCGGCATCCACTAATGTGCCCGATCCTGAACGCCCAGAAAAATTAAATGGCGGATATGGCAGCAAAATGACCATAATGATTTTTTTGTCAACTTTGATTGTCTTCCTTTTCTTTAGCAATTTTATTTCAAGAGTTGAGCGAGCGTTTTACCGACACACGACGCTTTCATTTCCAGTCACCGACAGTTATATGGAGCGCATACGCTATACAACTTCCCCGGAAGCCATGAAGCTTATGCGCGAAATCCAGTTTAGGACCCAGCCAGAGCAGAAAATTCTTGCTTGGGTCGATATGCCAGGGAATCTTGATTTTTCAAGAAATGAAATCTATGCAGTTGGAGCCCAGGGGTTGCGGAATCCATGGGTCGATATGCCGTTAAATGGAAATATAAGCGATATGATTCAATATCTGAAAGGAATGGGGATACGTTATATTATCTTTGAATATAGCGATATATATGGCAGGGTAGATATTTATAGAAACTGGATCGCCAGCGAACCTAAGACGAGATTTAAAACGGGAGTTAAGGCGCTATATTTTAGAAAGATGTTGGCCCTCATGATGAAAGAGGGCGGTTATCTTTATAATGCGAACGGTATTGTGTTACTTGATCTTCAAGAGTTCGTATGACATACGTTAGCAATTTTGTTTGGTTCATTGGCTGGGAAAGCCCAAGTTTGCAGCGCAGGTTAATAGCTCGGCACAACAGTAATTGTTCGATGTATATTTAGCTGCTGGCAATGCAGATAAGCACCGGCATGACAAAACATGGGTGAGATTGCTTCTAGAAGGATATTGGGGTTGTCTAAAGCAATGGCAAAATTTGCAACGATAAACAGGCTCAATGAAAAGTCTGCCACGATAGGCATTGTAGGGTTGGGCTATGTTGGCTTGCCGCTATTGCTTCGATATTGCGAGGTCGGCTACAAAGTCATTGGGTTTGATATTGATCAGAGCAAGGTTGATTCACTGCTCAGGGGCAATAGCTATATCGAACACATCCCAAGCCAATATATCAAGGATGCAGTGGCAAAAGGGTTCGTCCCGACCACAGACTTTTCCCGCGCATCCGAGGCCGATGCACTGATACTTTGCGTCCCAACACCGCTTGATAAACATCGCGAACCTGACCTCAGCTTTGTTCTGGATACGACAGATTCCCTGGTTTCTTACCTGAGACCAGGACAGGTCGTTTCCCTTGAAAGTACTACCTATCCAGGTACTACGGACGAAAAACTGCTTCCCAGAATCGAGTCGCATGGCTTAAAGGCGGGCCATGATATATTTCTCGTGTACTCTCCAGAGCGCGAAGATCCAGGCAACCCGGTTTTTAACACTCGTACCATCCCCAAGATTTGCGGCGGCTATACAAAGTCTTGTCTTGAAGTCGGGATGGCGCTTTATGGGCAGGTTATTGATACGGTTGTGCCGGTTAGCTCAACCCGTGCAGCAGAGTTAACAAAGCTGCTGGAAAATATCCACCGGGCCGTTAATATCGGATTGGTCAATGAAATGAAGATAGTTGCAGACCGTATGGGGATTGATATTCACGAGGTAATTCGCGCTGCGTCCACCAAACCTTTCGGCTTCGAGCCATACTATCCCGGTCCCGGGCTCGGGGGGCACTGCATACCCATCGATCCGTTCTATCTTACTTGGAAGGCCCGCGAGTATGGCGTACACACCCGTTTTATCGAGTTGGCTGGCGAGATCAATTCCTCAATGCCGAATTATGTGATTTCCAAAGTCACTCATGCATTGAATTTACAAAAGAAAGCGATCAATGGCAGCAAAATCCTTGTGATGGGCATTGCTTACAAGAAAAATGTTGCTGATATGAGGGAGTCTCCAGCAGCGATGTTGATGGAACTCTTGCGTGAGCGCGGAGCACTTGTTAGTTATAGTGATCCGCATGTGCCAGTTTTTCCAAAAATGCGCGAACACACTTTCGACTTGAAAAGTGAGCCCCTCACACCGGCAACTGTTTCGAGCTATGACCTGGTGCTGATTGCAACCGACCATGCTAAATTCGACTATTCCATGATTCTTGAGAATGCCAGTCTTATCGTTGATACGCGTGGAGTGTACCTCCAGTCAGCACCAAACGTAGTCAAGGCTTGATTGGAAAAAAAGTGAAAGAGATTCAATATATGACAGGCTGCGATATTGTCGCTAAATCCAAAAGCGTTTGCATGCATCATTCCTGCCAGGATTCCATTACCGTGCACTTTGATTCTTTGCTGCCTAACACGTAATACAAGATATGGACCCGATACAGGATAGCCCACAACAATTCCGTTTGCTTGTAGCAATTCCCTGCCTTAACGAGGCAATGACGATTGGCCAGGTAGTTAAAGAGGTTCCTGCCTCAATGCCAGCGGTTGACCGCGTTGATGTTCTGGTTATTGATGATGGCTCAAGCGATAACACAACTTCCGAAGCGCAATCTGCAGGCGCCAAAGTATTGCGGCACCCGCGTAATCGAGGTGTCGGTTCAGCTTTTCAATCGGCCGTCAATTATGCGGTTGAGCATGGCTATGACATTATGGTTAACATTGATGGAGATGGTCAGTTCAACCCACAGGATATTCCAAAACTAGTCGCCCCGGTTATAGCATTCGAAGCCGACATGGTAACTGCATCCCGTTTTATTGATTCATCCTTTACGCCTGAAATGGCCAAGGTGAAATTGATCGGCAACCACATGATGTCGTATCTTGTCAGTAGCCTAGTTCGCCAGAAATTCGCTGATGTATCTTGTGGATTCCGTTGCTACAGTCGCGAGAGCCTGCTGAAACTCAATTTGCATGGGGCCTTTACTTACACACAGGAGACCTTTCTTGATTTTGCTGCCCAAAGAATGGAAATCAAGGAGGTACCGATTAAGGTTGTGTACTTTGCCGAACGTAAGTCAAGGGTCGCTGGCAGTATTTTCAAGTACGCTATAAACACGGCAAAAATAATATTCAGGGGCTACAGGGATTATTTCCCGCTCCGTTTCTTCTGGGCAATTGCAGCCTTCTTTGCCTTTCCCGCAACCTTGCTGGCTATAGTATTCTTCTTACATTACCTGCTCACAAAAACCTTCTCGGGTTTCTTGTTTGCAGGATTTGGCTCGGCATTTATGTTCATGATGGCAACAGTCTTCTTCGTGCTAGGCATTGTTGCCGATATGCTGGATAGGATCCGCACGAACCAGGAACGAATTTTGTACTTCCTTAAAAAAAATCGATAAATTTTGCATTTGACCTTTTTCATGATCGGCGAGGGCATGGAATTGTCTGGTTTTGACTACGCGTCGTTCATATTATTTGCTATTGTAAAAAGTTGCTTATGGTTTGTTCTGGTAAGAATTGATCTTACTATAGAATCCAAACATTAATGATTAAGCAGTTACTCTCAATCCTGAACAGTGGGGGTATATCCTCTTTATGATGGCTACCTATCCATGATTTGTATTTTTCCAAATTACATTTCAACTTATCCTGATTCCTTGCAAATTTTTCACCAGGAGAATGTGTGACAACACCCGATCTTCCGGATAGTCCTTCTTCTGGGCAGAGATGGGTACGTTTCCGCACATGGTTGGGATATGCCCTTTTTGCTGGCATCATAGCTTGGGCTATGGCCGATGCGCCCCAAATCTTGTGGCAAACTGAGCCTGTTTGGCTTATGGCGGCAGTCCCATTTATTCTTATAAATCTATTATTCCAAGTTATTCAGACCCGGATATTTCTCATTGACCGGGGAGTGGAGACACCGGGCTGGCGGATACCCGTGCTTTTCACCCTGAAAAAGGCTGTCTTGAATATCGTCATGCCGATTCGCACCGGCACCTTGCTATTGTTGCGCATGCTCACCAATCATTATCCGGTACGCAATGTGGAATTTGTGGGCTACATGGTTGTTGCTTCACTTTATTCTTTATTAATAAGCATTCTGGGAGCGGTGTGGCTTTTTCTGCCCGGAGTTTGGTTTATTTTCAACCTGATCCTTTGTATCCTGTTGTTAAGCGTGGCACGGCATTCACTAAAGATTCCTTTTTCAGGATGCGTCTGGCCATTGTTTTTCAGTAGCCTTGGGATGTTCGCCACCTTTGCTGCAGTGTTATGGTGTCTTTTTCAAGGATTTGGGTATGCCCTTCCTACACGGGAAACCGTCACGATTGCCGTGATCCTGAATACGATGGCACTGGTCAACGTTACACCCGGCAATATAGGGATCCGGGAAATGGTGATGGGTGCCATTGCCCCCATGTTATCCGTACCAATATCTGTTGGTATCCTGGCTGGCGCAGCTTTTTTTTCTATCCGTATTGCCATAGT